>CAMKMK010000208.1 GCA_946413885.1 uncultured Prevotellaceae bacterium | reverse complement strand
ATTATGGGTGCTCAGAGAGTAGATGGATATAGCGGAAGAATATATAAAACTTTCACTCCTGAACTGCAACAACAACTGCAAGCCTATCTTTCTCAAGGAGGTCGGATAATGGTAAGCGGTGCCTATATTGGTAGTGATATGCAATCTGCTGAAGATCGCTCATTCACATCCAACGTTTTGAAATATCAGTTCATACAACAAGAATCCCATGAAAGTCTGTCTTCAATCAATGGAATGAATACTCAGGTGAGTCTCTACAGGAATCCATCTGAACAACATTATTGGGTTACTCGATCTGATGTGTTGCAACCTATTGGTGGAGCATTCAGTACCATGATATATCAGACAGACCAACAATCAGCTGCAATAGCTTATCAAGGGCAAGACTATCGAACGATGGCTTTCGGATTTCCTCTGGAATGCATCGAGAATGCTGAATTACGTCGTAGCATTATGAATGCTGCCCTACAATTTCTTTTGACAAATTAAAACATAATACTAATGATATGACATACCAGATTATTTGCAATATGAAGGGATCACGCTCGATGAACATCGACGAGAATCATCTTCGGACTATTGAGAAATTCAACTTGCTGGCAGATTTGCTCGACAGCAATGGAATTGTGGACGAAAATGTCCTGAATAAACTCCAATTGAACGCTCGTTCACTGCTGGATAACACAAACGGCGATCCAGAACTTCTCAATCTATGCAAGGATGTGATATTTCACAACAACATGAAAGCCTTTGGCCTCCATCAGTTGATTCTGCTCTACATTGATTGGCAGAAAGAGCAATTGGAGAATTTGAAAAGTGAAATAGAAACTGAGGCAGAGGCTTAAAGAATAATGCCTGAATACCGCCTTTCTGATTGGCTCCCTACGACACGCAAGGAAATGGAGTTGCGTGGATGGGATTGTGCTGACGTGATTCTCTTCAGTGGTGATGCTTATGTAGATCATCCAAGCTTTGGCGTTTCAGTAATTGGACGTCTGTTAGAGGCAGAAGGATTACGTGTGGCTATCATACCTCAACCAGATTGGCATGGTGATTTCCGCGATTTCAAACGTTTGGGACGACCTCGTCTCTGGTTTGGCATATCGCCTGGCTGCATGGATTCTATGGTAAATAAATACACAGCAGCCAAACGATTGCGCAAAGAGGATGCTTACAGTCCTGACGGACGCCATGATATGCGTCCAGAGTATCCTACTATTGTATATACCAAGATCTTGAAGCAATTATATCCTGATGTTCCAGTCGTTTTGGGTGGTATCGAAGCAAGCATGCGTCGACTGATGCATTATGATTACTGGAAGGAAAGGTTCATGCCAAGTATCCTGGTTGAAAGCGGAGCAGACATGATTACCTATGGAATGGGCGAGAAACCCACTTTGGAAATATGCCGTTTACTACTGAATGCAATCGAAGAGTGTGACCCTTCTCTTGAATATGACGAGAATGGCGAGGCAAGAATTACAACACATACATTTCGTAAAATTCTCCAGGAGGATAACGAGATAAAACAGACTGTTACACTTTATTCGAAAGTTGATGTTCGAAAAGATGATATTGTTCTACATTCTTACGAGGATTGCTTGAATAACCTGAAATTACATGCTGAAAATTTCAAACACATCGAAGAAGAAAGCAATAAGTTGAATGCTCATCGATTGCTGCAGAAGACGGGAAAACAATGGGTAGTTGTGAATCCTCCATTTTCACCACTAAAACAAAAAGAACTCGACCACAGTTTTGATTTACCCTATACACGTCTACCTCATCCTAAATATAAGGGAAAGCGAATTCCTGCCTATGAGATGATCAAATTCAGTGTCAATCTTCATCGAGGATGCTTTGGGGGTTGTGCTTTTTGTACTATCAGTGCACATCAGGGGAAGTTTATCATGAGTCGAAGCATGGAGAGTATCCTGCGAGAAGTAAAGGAAATCATCAAAATGCCTGATTTCAAGGGTTATATCAGCGATCTGGGAGGTCCCAGTGCTAACATGTATATGATGCATGGAAAGAATCAGAACGCATGTAACGTATGCAAACGGCCATCATGTATTCATCCTCAGATATGCCCTAATCTGAATGGTGACCATAAACCATTGATTGACGTCTATCGCGCAGTAGACCAATTGCCAGGAATCAAGAAAAGCTTTATAGGTAGCGGTGTCCGTTATGATATGCTTTTGCACGACTGGAAAAATGAACAGCTTAACAAGAGTGCACAGGAATATACGCTCGAACTGATAACACGTCACGTGAGTGGAAGACTAAAGGTCGCCCCAGAGCATACCAGCGATGCTGTTCTTCAACTGATGAGAAAACCCTCGTTTAAACTCTTTTATCAATTCAAGCGTGTTTTTGATGATATCTGCCGTAAGTCACATCTGAACCAACAGATTATTCCTTATTTTATCAGCAGCCATCCAGGATGCCACGAAGAAGATATGGTAGAACTTGCCATCGAGACAAAAAAAATGGACTTCCAATTAGAACAGATCCAAGACTTCACTCCTACTCCACTCACAATGGCGACAACATGTTGGGCGACAGGTTATAATCCATACACGTTGGAACCTGTTTACAGCGCAAAGACTCCACAACAGAAACAACGCCAGCGCATGTTCTTTTTCTGGTACAAACCTGATGAGCGCCGAGCTATTGAAAAATATCTGAAATCTATCAAAAGAACGGACTTATTAAAACGATTATTTAACTCTAAAGACAAAATAAAATATGATGACAGAATGGTTTGAATGCAAGGTGGCATACGACAAGACTATGGAAGATGGTCTCATTAAGAAAGTAAAAGAAACTTATTTGGTGGATGCTTTAAGCTTTACTGAGGCAGAGAAACGTTTTCTGGAAGAAATACAACCTTTCATGAGTGGTGAATTCATGGTTACTGACATCAAAAGAGCTAAAGTAGCAGAACTTTTTGAGAGTAATGATGGAAATGATGACCGTTGGTTCAAAGCAAAGGTTGCCTATATCACGATTGACGAAAAGACTGGCGGAGAGAAACGAACCAATCAGAATATCCTCGTTCAGGCCAGCGATTTACGTGTGGCAGTGAAGAATCTGGATAAAAATATGGCAGGTACATTGGGTGATTACCTGATTGTAAGTATCAGCGAGACACCTATCATGGATATTTTCCGTTATGTTCCACAGGAGAATAATGAATCTAAGAACAAATGATAAATGACTAAGATTCAAAAAGCATTACACGAGATAATTCAAGAGTTGCCCCCACAGACAGGTCTTGTAGCTGTTTCAAAGTTTCATACTGCAGAAAGTATTCAGGAAGCCTATGATGCAGGTCAAAGAATCTTTGGCGAGAGTTATGTGAAGGAACTGCAACAGAAACATGAAATCTTACCCGCAGATATTGAATGGCATTTTATCGGTCACCTGCAGACCAACAAGGTAAAATACATCGCTCCATACATCAGTTTGATTCATGCTGTTGATACACCAAAGTTACTGAACGAGATAAGCAAGCAAGGAATAAAATGTGGTCGCCAGATTCCCTGTCTGCTGGAACTGCATGTTGCAAAAGAGGAAACCAAATATGGATTCACACCTCAGGAATGTATGGATTACTTGGCATCTGGTGAATGGAAGAATTTGAAGGGCGCATTGATTTCTGGCATCATGTGTATGGCAAGCAATGTGGATAACAGGGAACAGATTGCACATGAATTTGAAGAGGCGTACCAATTTTTCCATCAAGTCAAAGACCGTTTTTTCCACGATAACGACTCTTTTTGCATTCGTTCGTGGGGTATGAGCGACGATTACCCTATTGCTATTGAGCATGGAAGTACTTTTGTGAGGATTGGAACAAGGATTTTTGGCCAAAGATTGTACTAAATGTTACTTTTTTTGCACTTTTTTGTCAA
>CAMKMK010000207.1 GCA_946413885.1 uncultured Prevotellaceae bacterium | reverse complement strand
CCTGTCTGGGCATCCCAGCGCTGGGGAACCAATCCTTGGACGCGGAACTCGCAAGTCTCCTGACGATACCGTTTCTCAGGATTCGCAACGAAGTAGATCTCCCCTTCGTGACAGGAACGGTGGATGAATCGAAGGTCGTGCCCTGTGGCACCAGGATTGAAGTCGGGTTGCAGTTTCAGTTTCTCTATTGCCTCGAGAACGGTGATGTCCTGAATCAGTCCCTCGTCCCACAGCTCCTTCGCTAAGCGTTCTACCTCATCGTCACACGTGGGATAACCCTCCAAGCTGGGTGATTTGGTGGGGCGGACACCAATGATGGTGGCTCCCTGGAGTGCCAGGCGACGCAGGATGCGCAGCGTTTGGGGTGTCATCCACGAGGTATCGAAGAGAGTGAGCAAACGGTACTCTCCGCCGCTTCGAGTGATCAGGCAGCCATTGCGAACCTGAAGCTGGGCAATCTGGTCTGTCCATATCTCATCGTAGTCATACCCCATATTCTTGATGTCGTTGCGACTGCAGCCATCGTTGGGCGAGACTTCACCCACATAGACCAGTACATCGCCCACGAAACGTCCTTGCTGGAGCAGGTATTGGGAACGTGTGACGTACTTCATGTAAGGAATGGCACCATCCCAAAGGGTGTTCAAGCGATTGAAATGCGAACCAAACTGCCCCAGGGTGTAACCAGGTCCCTTGTCGTTGGGCTGATGAACGAAGGTGTGGAAGATGTAGTGATTGATGCCATCCGTCCAAGCCATATCGCCCAAAGCCTTCATCTTGGCAGGGCTGCCGTCCCAGCCTGCATGACGATCGTCTGCCGTAAAGGATTCGGCTCCCACCACAGCATTTCCATTGATATGAGCTATGGATGCAGCCATCTTGGTCGAGGAAGGCATAGCCGTGTTCCCCATCCAGAACTCACCCATCACGATATCAGAGCTGGCACCTACCTCCATGTCATTGAAGGGTCCAGTATAAGGCTCTACGGAGTACTTGAGTCCATTCTGGTGACACAGCTCGCTGAAACGGTCGTAGTAATTGGCTACCATCAGGTCGTTGACCGTCTTGCGCAGGTCCCACAAGAAACGTTCGCTCTGTTCGCTGCTACCCACATAGAAACCTGCTATGGTGGGGAAGTAGAGCATGGGATCGTAGCCGCGCAAGCGTTGGAATTCCTGATCGAAGCCATCCGTCCAGTTGCCGCATCCCACTTCGTAGCTGTCCACAAGGCAATTCGTGAGGGCGGTACCTACCAGCGGACCCAGATAGTCGAGAATGGGCTGAACGCCATCTTTCCAGTACTGGTCGAGGGCCTTGCGGCTCATCTTGTCAACCTCGAGACCACCACCCGTGGCGGCAGTCGTGGGATGGCTGTTCTTGCCAGTCGTTGTGTGCCCCATGCGCAGGATAGTCCATTCGCCGGCTGGAGCCTGCCAAGTAAGATTCCCTTCAGCATCCATCTGGTTGGTGAGGTTCTGAATGTCTGAAATTTGGATAACGCCTCCATCTTCCACTACCTCAGGCTTGGGCATCAGGATATTAGGATAACTGTTTGAGCCAAGGCTCTTGAGTACGAAATCGCGGATTTTGCGGTCAGAGGTGGGACGAGGGAATGCCAGGACGATGATATCCTTGTACCAATTCTGCTCTGCCTTAGGTTGCTCCAGACGAATCGTCTGTTTCTTTCCTGAACCCTTGAGATGAGTTTCTGTCCAGACGATGCGTTGCATGCTTTGTTCAGGCTTCACCCAATATCCGCCGCTGCTGGACCAACCTGGGCCGTTGTGGAAACAAAGTTCCATGCCGACCCGCTTTGCTTCGATGGCAGCCCACTTGAAGAGTTCAAGCCATTCGTGAGAGAGATATTTGGCTGTACCTTCAGGATAACCGTATCCCACGTTGAAGATCTGAGCCTCGTGGTATCCTGCCCGACTCATGGCCTCGAGGTCAGCCGTAATGCCTTCGCGGGTAATGTTGCAATCCAACCAATGCCACCATGTGCAGGGACGACTTAAAGGGGAGCCCTCGTTCCACTTTTCGAGAGGCTGGGCGGAGACTGCCATACTGGCGCAAAGCAATATGACAAAGAGAAAGGTTTTCTTCATAGTAAAAATAGGGTATGAGTTAGAAAATAGAGATTCTTTATTTCTTCACGATGGCTCCTGCAACTGCATTGCTGACAACTGAGCGCAGGCGAATCATGTTTGACCGTCCCTCTTCAGGATGAACCGCATTGACAAGCAGGATGACGGCACAATCATTCTCAGGGTCTATCACGATGCTGGTGCCTGTGAAACCTGTATGGGAAAAGGTCTGACGCGAGAAGAGATCGCCATTGTTGCTGGCGTAAGGGCTGAAACAATCCCAACCCAAAGCACGGCCAAGGGAACTGACAGCGCGAGGGACGGTACGCATGGTTTCAACAGTAAGAGGAGACAGCACTCTGGCACCATTCCATTCTCCACCGTTGAGCAGGGCAGCGCATAGGATGCCGATATCATCAGCGTTGCTGAAAACACCCGCATTGCCGCTGATACCTCCATTCATGATACGAGCCAGAGGATCGTGTACCATACCCCTTAGCACGGAACCATCCTCTTGCTTGGTAGTGGGAGCCACAATGGAGCGCCAATCCTGACCTTGCATGAGGGAAGCCCATACGGGTTCAACGGTATTTTTCCATACCCCATTGGCATCAGGAGCGCAAGGGAGATAGTCGGTATGGTTCATTTGGAGAGGTCCAAAGACATTCTCGCGTGCAAAGTCGCGAAGGGACTGACCCGTAATTTTCTCCACGATGTATTGTAGGGTGATGAAATTGATGCAACTGTATTGAAAATCCGTTTTAGGTTCAAAATCCTTGCGGCAAGTGCAGATCCACTCCTTCATTCCTTCCGGATTGGGCGAACCGTATTTGCGTGCCAGTTCAGCTGCAGGACCATAGGGAAGCAAGCCTGATGTGTGGGTCAAGAGGTCCTCGATGCGAATGGTTACTTTCTCTCCATCATCTTTAGACTGCCAATCCTCGAAACCTGGAATGTAACGGCTGACAGCATCAAGAAGACGCAGGCGGCCCGTTTCTAAGAGTTTCATGACACACATGGTGGTACCCATGCATTTGCTGCACGAAGCCATATCGAAGATGGTCTCGATGGTCATGGGTTCCTTGGTGGGATAGACTTGGCGATTGCCGTAGGCTTGGATGTAAGCCATCTTGCCGTGACGGACCACAGCCAATACGGCACCTGGGATTTCTCCAGCATCGATGGAGGCTTGTATGGCTACATCTGCATTATGCAGGAAGGCAGAACTCATCCCTACAGATTCAGGACTGGTCCGTTTAAGGGGCTGAGCCAGAAGGAGCAGGTGAAGACAAAAGACGAGAGCAAAAAGTAGAAAACGGCGCATGGCGATTTGAATTTGATTTTTGGTGAATAATAACACGTTCTGTTTGGCTGTTCGACTGGTTGAAACGACAGACTCAACACGTTGAAATGCAAAGGGGGTCAAGATATGATCTTCTTGAGCCCCCTTTATAATTAAATAATGTAAAACAATCCTTATCTGTCCCAAAGGGAGAAGGAGACACAGGTTGTTTTACTTGTTCTTCAGCAGATCGCGGATTTCTGTGAGAAGTTTTTCTTCTGCAGTAGGTTCTGGTTCAGGAGCGGGCTCAGCAGGTTCTTCTTTCTTGCGGTTGAGGGAAGCGATGCCCTTCACCATGAGGAAGATACAGAAAGCGATGATGAGGAAATCCACTACGTTCTGGATGAACTGACCATAAGCCAGTACGGCAGCACCAGCATCCTGAGCTTCTTTCAGGGTGGCATAGTTGCCATCTCCCAGGGTCACAAACAAGTTCGTGAAGTCCACTCCACCAGTCAACTTGCCGATGACAGGCATCAGAACATCACTGACCAGGCTGCTGACAATCTTGCCGAATGCACCGCCGATGATAACACCGACAGCCATGTCCAT
>CAMKMK010000206.1 GCA_946413885.1 uncultured Prevotellaceae bacterium | reverse complement strand
TTATTAATGTTTTGCTCGACAAAGTTACACCTTTTTTTTGATATTGTTTGCCTATTATTTAAATAATGTATAACTTTGTAGCAAAGTTAGGTAAAAAGGCGATGAAAGGACTCTTACCATACACTCTGAACCTGGGCGGCGAACTATTGAGTTTGTCTGAGCCACAGGTGATGGGAATCCTGAATGTGACACCTGATTCCTTCTATGCCGACAGCAGAAGCAGGACGGAAGCTGAGGTGGCAGATCGAGTCAGTCAGATTCTGGAAGAGGGCGCCAGCATGATAGACATTGGGGCATACAGCAGTCGCCCTGGTGCAGACGAAGTGAGCCCTGAGGAAGAGATGAAACGTCTGAGGCTTGGATTGAAGACGATTCGCAGGATTGCTCCCCAAGCGATTGTCAGCGTGGACACCTTTCGCGCACCTATCGCACGCATGTGCGTAGAAGAATATGGTGTACAGATCATCAACGACATCTCTGGCGGAGAGATGGATCCCAACATGTTCCAGACAATAGCGGAACTGGATGTTCCATACATCCTGATGCACATGAAGGGAACGCCCCAAACGATGCAGGAGAACTGCACTTACGACAACCTGATGGCAGAGATGCTGCAATACTTTGGCGGCAAGGTGCAGGAGCTGTATGCGCTGGGCGTGAAGGACATCATTCTGGACCCTGGCTTTGGCTTTGCCAAAACGTTGGATCAGAACTACAAGCTGATGAATCACCTGCAGGATCTGAAAGTCCTGGGGTTGCCATTGCTTGTAGGAATAAGCAGAAAATCAATGATATACAAACTCTTTGATACCACCTCTGAAGAAGCTTTGAATGGAACGATCGTTCTCAACACGTTGTCTCTCATGAAGGGAGCCAACATCCTGAGGGTTCACGACGTTAAAGCTTGCGTGGAAACTGTATCAATAATCAAAAAGATGCTTTCATGTTAGACTTTGATATTAAAGACCTGATCGACATTTTTTTGGTAGCACTCCTACTTTATTCATGCTACAAGGTGATGAAGCAATCGCGCTCCGTCAACATCTTTTATGGCGTCCTCATCTTCATCAGCTTTTGGATTGTGGTGAGCAAAGTGTTGGAGATGAAGCTGCTGGGCAGTATCCTCGATCAATTGGTCAATGTGGGAGCCATCGCCGTCATCATCCTCTTCCAGGAAGAAATACGTCATTTCTTTTACACCTTAGGGACGCACAAGAAGGCTGGACGCCTGCTGCACTTCTTCCACTTAGGACACAAGACCAACGAGGACGGCATGCGGCACGACAGAGAAACCATCTTCCCCATCGTCATGGCCTGTCTCAACATGAGCAAGCAAAAGGTGGGAGCCCTGATTGTGGTGCAGAATGACCTCCCCCTCAACGATTTCATCCGCACAGGCGAAACGGTGGACGCACGCGTGAGCCAACGTTTGATAGAGAACATCTTCTTCAAGAACAGTCCCTTGCATGATGGAGCAATGATAATCACCAATAATCGTGTGGCAGCCGCCGCATGCATCCTGCCCATCAGTCACGATCTGGACATCCCCAAGGAGTTCGGCTTGCGCCATCGGGCAGCAAAAGGTATCAGCAAGGAGACTGACGCGTTGGCTATCGTGGTGAGTGAGGAGACAGGCAACATCAGCGCTGCTTACAGCGACGTCCTGCGCACCCATCTGACTGCCGAGCAACTGGAAGTCCTGCTGATGAGAGGACGATTCTAAACGAGAAAAGAAAACAAAAGAAACATATAAAAAACAAAACGACATTATGACATTAATGGAGAAAATCATCGCTCGAGCACAAAGCAACAAGCAACGCATCGTGTTGCCTGAAAGCTTGGAAGAGCGAACGCTGACCGCTGCTGACAAGTCGCTGGCCGACGGTTTGGCAGACATCATTCTGATTGGCAATCCATCAGAAATCCTCGCTCAAGCAGAGAAACTCGGCCTGAAGAACATTGAAAAGGCTACCATCATCGATCCAGCCACCAGCGAGAAAACAGAAGAATACGCCCAACTGCTTTTTGAACTCCGCAAGAAGAAAGGCATGACCATCGAGGAGGCACGTGTGAAAGTTCTCGATCCCTTGTATTTCGGATGCCTCATTATCAAGAGTGGCGATGCAGATGGTCAAATCAGCGGTGCTCTCAGCACGACAGGCGACACCCTTCGTCCCGCTCTCCAAATCATAAAGTGTGCTCCTGGCATCACTTGCGTCAGCGGTGCCATGCTCCTGATTACCCAGACTCCCCAATATGGTGAAAATGGAGTCCTGGTGGTAGGCGACGTGGCAGTAACGCCCATGCCTGATGCAGCCCAATTGGCTCAAATTGCTGTCTGCACAGCTCAGACCGCGAAGAGTGTGGCTGGATTTGCTGACCCCAAGGTCGCCATGTTGAGTTTCTCCACCAAAGGAAGCGCTAAGCACGAGGTGGTGGATAAAGTCGTGGAAGCCACTCATTTAGCCAAAGAACTGAATCCTGACTTGAAGATTGATGGCGAACTACAGGCAGATGCAGCACTCGTTCCCAGCGTTGGGAAGAAAAAGGCTCCTGATTCAAAGATTGCAGGCAAAGCAAATGTTCTCGTATTCCCCTGCTTGGAAGTAGGGAACATAAGTTACAAGTTAGTTCAAAGATTAGGTAATGCAGATGCCATCGGCCCTATTCTGCAAGGTATTGCCCGTCCTGTGAACGACCTCTCTCGTGGTTGCTCTGTGGACGACATCTACAAGATGGTGGCCATTACAGCTTGTCAGGCGATGGATGCTAAATAATAATAGGTATAAAGAAAAGACAAAACGATGAAAATTCTTGTATTGAACTGCGGAAGCAGTTCCATTAAATATGCCTTGTATGACATGACAGACAAGTCAGTCATCACGAGTGGTGGTATTGAAAAAATAGGGTTGCCAGACTCCTTCATCAACATAAAACTCAATGGAGAGAAGCATAAGGTTCTTCATCCCATCGCTGAGCATACCGCTGGTGTAGAATACATCTTTGAAGTACTAACTCAAGGAGAATATGCCGTACTGAAGGACTTGAACGAGTTGGATGCTGTAGGTCACCGTATGGTGCATGGAGGAGAGAAGTTCAACAAATCTGTTCTCCTGACTCCAGAAGTCATGAAGGAATTCGCAGCCTGCAATGACTTAGCTCCTCTGCACAATCCAGCCAACATCAAGGGAGTGAATGCTGTAAAGGCATTGTTGCCACAGATTCCTCAAGTCGGCGTGTTCGATACCGCTTTCCATCAGACGATGCCAGATTACGCCTACATGTATGCTCTTCCTTATGAGCTGTACAAAAAGTATGGAGTACGTCGATATGGCTTCCACGGAACCAGTCATCGATATGTATATCAACGAGTTTGCGAATATCTGGGCATTCAAGCCGAGGGAAAGAAGATCATTACATGCCACATTGGGAATGGTGCCAGCATTGCTGCCGTGAAAGATGGCAAATGCGTGGACACCTCAATGGGTCTGACTCCTTTGGAAGGCCTCATCATGGGAACCCGCTCTGGCGATATCGATGCTGGCGCCGTAACATTCCTGATGGATAAGCTGAACCTGGATACCAAAGGGTTAAGCGACCTCCTCAACAAGAAGTCAGGATTGGCAGGAGTAAGCGAGTTGTCGAGTGATTTCCGCGATATCCTGGCAGGCATTGCAGCAGGAAACGACAAAGCTCGTCTGGCGAAAGAGATGTACACCTATCGCATCAAGAAATACATTGGCCAATACGCCGCTGCAATGGGTGGCGTGGACGTCATTGTCTTTACAGGTGGTGCTGGTGAGAATCAATGGGAAGTTCGCGAGGGTGCCACCAGAGACCTGGAATTCATGGGCATAAAGATGGATGAGAAGAGAAATCGAAGCTGTCGTGCTACGGAGGCAATACTCTCTGCAGACGAAAGCAAGGTTACCGTTTGTTGTATCCCTACAGACGAAGAACTGATGATTGCTATGGATACAGAGGCCTTGGTTTAAACCTGGGTCTCTCCTTCCACATAATTCTCCATAAACATATTCTCTCCATCGTA
>CAMKMK010000205.1 GCA_946413885.1 uncultured Prevotellaceae bacterium | reverse complement strand
GAGCGTCCACGCTGACGTGACGACCACTGGCACGCAACGAGTCGTTGATTTTCTCAGGAAGTTCATTGACGAGTTCTGCCAGTTCATCTGCGCTGGGCTTGCGCTCGTTTTCCTGCTCAAACTTCGTCATTGCCTTGCTGATTTTGTTCACGGCACTCACTTGGTTGAGAGGCAGGCGCACGATACGACTCTGCTCGGCCAAAGCCTGCAGAATGGTCTGACGAATCCACCATACAGCGTATGAAATGAACTTGAATCCACGGGTCTCGTCGAATTTCTCGGCGGCCTTGATCAGACCTACATTACCCTCGTTGATCAAGTCAGGCAAGGAAAGACCTTGGTTCTGGTATTGTTTTGCTACTGAAACAACGAACCTAAGGTTTGCACGCACCAATTTGTCGAGAGCCATACGATCCCCCTTGCGAATTTTCTGAGAGAGTTCAACCTCTTCATCTACGGTTAGCAAACCCTCGCGACCTATTTCCTGCAGATATTTATCGAGTGAAGCACTGTCGCGACTGGTGATACTTTTTGTGATCTTTAGTTGTCTCATAGTACAAAAACATTACTTTTCGGGGCGCAAAGATAATACTTTTTTTTTCAAAAACCCTCATTCGAAGTGTCAAAAAATGTTCAAAAAGAGAAAAAATATAGTTGAAAAGGACAAAGAATTTGAAAAAATCAAAATAATTTGTTGAGAAAAGACACAAAATCGAAAAAACTAACTACCTTTACCAACTGAAAACTGAAACTGTAAAAACTAACTTAAAGTAAACAAGAAAATGACTCTGATTATTATTTTGGTCGTTGTTGCGATCCTGGTATTGTGGGTTATCGGAATCTACAACAATTTGGTACGTTTGCGCAACAATCGTGAACAGGCTTTTGCCAACATTGATGTTCAGCTCAAGCAGCGTTATGATCTGATTCCTCAATTGGTAGCTGTTGTGAAGGGTTATGCTGCACATGAAAAGGGCGTACTCGAGAGCGTTACCAATGCTCGTGCTGCTGCTATGTCAGCCACCAGTATCAACGACAAGATCCAGGCAGAGAATGCCCTGTCTAATGCGTTGGCCAACCTGAAGGTTGCTGTTGAGGCTTATCCTGATCTGAAAGCCAACACCAACTTCCTGCAGTTGCAGACAGAGATTGGCGATATCGAGAACAAGCTGGCTGCTGTCCGCCGCTTCTTCAACAGCGCTACACGTGAGCTCAACAATGCTGTCCAGACCTTCCCTGGAAATCTTCTGGCAGGCATCTTCGGCTTCCACAAGGAGCCTATGTTCGAGATTCCTGAGACGGAGCGTGCTCAACACGAGAAGACTCCTGAGATACAGTTTTAATCTCCTTCCCTGAATGAAATACGTAGGCATTCGCACCCAGCAGGTCAAGAACAACATCAAGAGTCTCATCCTGCTGGCTCTTTTCCCATGCATTCTCATGGGTGTAATCTATGCGTTCTTGGCAGCTTTGGCTTATCTTGGCGTGAGTGATCCAGGATATGGTGATGTGGTAAGGGTGGATTGGGACTATGTGAACTACGAGATGAAGGCTGTCCTGCCTTGGGTGCTGGTTATTGTTGGCATCTGGTTTGCCATCTCGTACTTCTCCAACACCGCCATGATCCGCAAGGCGACGGGCGCCCGTCCTCTGGAGCGTAGAGAGAACCCTCGCATTTACAACATTGTGGAGAATCTGACGATGACGTGCGGTATGCCTATGCCTAAGATTAATGTCATCGATGATCCGCAGCTCAATGCGTTTGCCAGCGGCATCGATGACAACAGCTATACGGTTACCGTCACCACAGGCATCTGTGACCGCCTGAGTGACGACGAGTTGGCTGGGGTGATCGGACACGAACTTACCCACATCCGCAACCGTGATACCCGTCTTCTTATCGTGAGCATCATCTTCGTGGGTATCATGGGTACGGTCATGACGCTTGCTGTCCGCATTATGTGGAACACGTTGGTTTTTGGCAGGGGTAACCGTCGCGTCAGTACGAGTGGCAAGAGTGGCAATTCTGGTGCAGCCATTATCGTTGTTATGCTGGTAGCTGTCGTCTTGGCTTCCATCGGCTATCTATTCACCCTCCTTACCCGCTTTGCCATCAGTCGCAAGCGTGAGTATATGGCAGATGCTGGCGGAGCTGAGCTTTGTGGGAATCCTCTTGCGTTGGCTTCTGCACTTCGCAAGATCAGCAACTCCCCAGGCCTCTCTGAGATAGAACGCGAGGATGTTGCCCAGTTGTTCATTATCCATCCCCAGGCTTTCACGAAAGACATTTCCAGCTTCCTCAACAGCCTGTTCAGCACCCATCCGAGTACTGCCAGCCGCATCGCATACCTGGAGCAGTTCTAAAGGGCGGCAATCCTTACAAAGACAAGTTTGGTTCCTAAAGGAAAGAGATGATTCCTATTTCATCTCCACTACGATTTTGTTGCCTTGAGGTTCCCATTGCATCACCTTTCCTGCCCCTTTGCTTCTCAGGTCTTTGGCAGTTCCTTTCTTCAGCGTGACGGAGTAGGGGAAATTGTCCTGTTGAGCCGTAATCTTCTTCTCTTGGATGCTGGTGAAGGGAAGGTCAGCTTCCGGCTGAGTTCTCAGCTCCATGCACCACTCCATCCCTTTGGGAGCCCTCACTTCCAGCTTTTCTTCCGTGAACAGTAACGTCAGGGTGCCTTCAGCATTCACAAGGGGCCATTCCACCCATAATGTGTTCCCCTTGTTCGTCAGAATCGGCTGTTTCCCCTGCAATTCAGTCAGCGTCTCGCCTGCCTTCTTGTAGAAACGCATCGCAGCAAGGCTTTCCTGGGTGCTCCACAGGTTTCCGTCCACCAGAGGCAACGTGATGTATTGGAAGTTGGCAGTTGTACAGGGGTTGACCAGATACTTTGAGGCATACTCCTCGCGAAAGAGGTGGATGTCCCTTAGTTTCATTCGATTGCCCTCCCATATCACGTTCGTCCGATAGTAGCGACTGTTGAACCAAACCGTACGATTGTTGTTGTCAGAGTAATCCGACAAGGCACTTTGTGCAGAGGCTGGTGTCACTTTGTATTTCTTACTGAACCAAGTGCCTGTCTCTTCCAGATTCTCCAGTCGGATAGCGCCTTTCTGGCGAAGCTGAGCCAATTTGACGGCCTGCATCTCGAAGCCTGCATGAAAGCGAGCCCACGTGAAGGAATTCTCTTGCCCCATCTGCGTGTAAGTCAGGCCTAAAGCAGGGTCCTCGGTAAACGTCTGGAAGTACCAATCCACCCACTTCTCGCTCCCTCCGCCGTCCGTGCAGGTCGGCTCCAGAGTCTTTACTGATTGCCAGACGTTGATGCCTAATCCAGCATCGTACTGATAGATGGGATCGCTTCCCAGCATACGGAACACAGGAACTCCTATCTGGTTCTCTTTGCTTTGGGCAGGAATGTAAGCATTTTTCTTGGAAGGATAATAGCCGCCTGTCCAGTAACCGCCCCACATCGTGTAACCGTCCGTTCCCACCTGGTCGCGGCAGTTGCAGGAAGCCACGATGCCGTATTTCTCGTACAGATAATTCAACGTGAAGGCATCGATGAACCACGAACCCACAGAGGCTGGGTAGTTGCCAAAGATTTCCTTGAACTTCTTCATGTAGGCATCAACCAGTTTCTCGCGTTCCTGCTGCGTGTATCCAATGGAGAAGCCCACGTTTGCATGATGCAGCCAAGGCACATCTGCCCTCCATTTCACCCCAGCTTCCTCGCATTGGGGTTGGCTTATTTCCCACCATCCGCCAATCTCGCATCCGCGTTCCCTCTCTTCCTTCAGGAGTTTCTGATACCTGGGTTCTATCAGCGCGTTGTACATCAGCAGGTAGGTTCCCGTCAGGTTGTTCTTCCTTAGACACACAGCCTGCTTCTCCACCGTTTTGTAAAGAATTTCTGGTGTAATCACTCCATTGTCGCGAGGCTCTACACCACGGATGAAATTGATGATGTTCACGATGCGGGGAGTCTCTGTCTCTTTCGCTTTCAGGGGCATCAGAGCAGCTGTCAGGCACAGCAGGATGGCAAATAAAGTACGTTTCATGGTTTGCTCGTTTTTATGAATTTCCCCACAAAGGTACAAAATC
>CAMKMK010000204.1 GCA_946413885.1 uncultured Prevotellaceae bacterium | reverse complement strand
TAAATATTTGTTGATAATAGGGTAATTTCATAAATTTGCACAGAAAACGAAAAAATGTGCAATAAAATGGCAGGAAACTATAAAGTACCATCCTATAATCTCATGATTCAGGAGAGTATTCAGAAATACTGGAACCTGGACTCCATGACGGATTATAAGATTCAAACTTTCCAATATAAGGATGTTGCCCGTATCATCGAGAAGATGCACATCCTCTTTGAACATGCAGGTATTCAGAAGGGTGACAAGATTGCTCTTTGCGGTAGAAATTTAAGTCGCTGGGGAGCCGCTTTTTTCAGTGTATTGACTTATGGCGCGGTTGCTGTCCCCATCCTGCATGAGTTTCATCCTAACCAGATTCACGACATCGTGAATCACAGTGACGCCAAGTTGCTCTTTGTTGGAGATAAGGTTTGGTCTAATCTCGACGAAAAAGCTATGCCCAATCTGGCAGGAATCATTTCCCTGGTGGATTACAGTCTTTTTGTTTCACGCAGTGATAAGCTGACTTATGCTCGCGAGAATCTGAATCTTCTTTTTGGTGAGAAGTACCCACATTATTTCCGACCTGAACATTTGAATTACTACGTGGATGATCCAGAAGATTTGGCAGTAATCAATTACACAAGTGGAACTACGAGCAATAGCAAAGGCGTGATGATTCCATATCGTGCTTTGTGGAGTAATTGCGATTTTGCACATCATGTTCTGGGAAATGAGATCAAGTCAGGCGATCGAGTTCTCAGTATGCTTCCTATGGCTCACATGTACGGTATGGCCTTCGAATTTACTTTTGAGTTCACCGCAGGCGTGCATGTTACTTTCCTGACCAAGATGGCCTCTCCTACCATATTATTCAAAGCTTTGGCAGAGGTGAAACCTGTCATCTTGATTGTTGTACCTCTTATTATAGAAAAGGTAGTAAAGAAATCAATCCTGCCAAAGATACAAGATCCCAAAGTGAAGGTGTTGATGATGATGCCTGTCATTGGACAACGTATTAAGCAAAAGATAAATTATCGTCTTACGAAGGCTTTAGGTGGTAGATTCTACGAGGTCATCATTGGCGGAGCAGCTCTCAATCAAGAGATTGACACTTTGCTTCATGATATTGGCTTCCGATACACCGTGGGATATGGAGCAACTGAATGCGCTCCCATCATAACTTATAATGACTGGAAAGAGCATGCTGTGAGTACCTGCGGAAAGAGTGTGATTCACCAAGAATTGATGATTGACAGCCCTGATCCAGAGAATATTCCTGGCGAAATCCTGACTCGTGGTTTAAACGTCATGCTGGGATATTACAAGAACGAGGAAGCTACCCGTGCTGCACTTGACGCTGATGGATGGTACCATACTGGTGACTTAGGGGTAATGGATAAACAAGGTAATCTGTTTATCAAGGGACGGTCCAAGAACATGCTTCTGGGCGCAAACGGACAAAACATTTATCCTGAGGAAATTGAAGACAAACTGAGTAATATGCCACTTGTTGGAGAATGTGTTGTTATCCAAAAGGGTGAGAAATTATATGCTTTAGTTTATCCTGATCAGGAACAAGTGTCGAAATTGAGCCTCCAGAAGCCTGATGTTGAAGCCATCATGGAACAGAATCGTAAGGATCTGAATCCTACCCTTCCTGCATATTCCCAGCTGTGTGGCATCAAGATAATGGACAAGGAGTTTGAGAAAACGCCAAAGAGGAATATTCGACGTTTCCTTTACACAAATGCAGAGATTTAATTTGAAAGTTTGTATCCTTTGAAACAAACGTTACTGCAGTTGTAACTTAGCTGTCACGAAAATTCTTTTAAAGAGGTACGAACTCCACTACCTGAACGTCACGAGGGAGGAGATGAAGGTCTGCCTCTATCATTCCTCTGCGGCAGATAGGGCCTTTGCGGCGCCCATTCTGATCGATATAGTAGATGCGACAAGGCTGCGGAAGGGAATAGTCAGCTGCCGCAAAACTTAGATGCTGATTCCATTCCTCATCGCCGATATTCGCCAAAGCCAAAGCCACCGCACCGTCTGCTGATCGCCAAGCGCCTGCATATACCATAGGCTCTGACTTCTGGGCACTGGTTACCGTGTTGCCACTGCGTCCTGCATAGATTGAGATGCGGGACAGGTTAACATCCAACTTAGGTAATTCCATGGGCGGCACACGTGTATAAACCCCATGGAGCAAGTATTTCAAAGCTCGTCTGCGCACTGCCACAATCTTCATCAGGAAATCCATCTCCTTAGGTTTCTCTTCCCACAAAAAACTATGATAGTTGGCCAAAGTGGGTTGCATGCCCCAGACAAAGGCGCGCGCCTGCTCCATTCGGAACTGCATATTGAAGTCGTCAGGCAGCGGTGTCTCGCGATTCGTGGGTTTGTATTGTTCAGGCCAGAAGTCATCATACGGCGGATAGACCAGCGAGCTGTAGCTTCCATACGTGATGGCACAGTCGTGATAGACTGCCTGATAGAGCGGAATGGTCTCAATGTTTGTGATGCCCAGATAGCGCTCACGGCTGGCCTCCAAAGTCAGGAAGAGATCTAAAGAGGGTATCCAATCCTCGCCCGATCCCTCGCCAGCCAACGTGGCAGGTGCTCGATGGCGTATCTCCTTAGTCAGGTTTTGGAACGAGTTCACCCAGTAGTTCCCTCCGCCAGGATTATGCCCGTGTCCCTCTGCATAACAGCGCATGTTCATACAGGCCTGGTCCATATACACTCCAGCTACGCCGTAACGGTTCACCACACTATCTGCCAGCGAGGCATAGCGGTTCCTCCAGAAGTCCGTAGTCATACACATAGGCGTCAGCTTACGACCTGTGAATACGTTGAAAGCATGAGAAAGCAATCCTCCCTCAGCATTGCGTACCGCATAGCGCTCTGCTCCCTCGCGTTCCCAACTTTCCGTACTGTTGCCCCATTGGAAAGAGTTCATATAGACCAAGCTGTGGATACCTTTTTTGGTAGCGCGACGGACCGCCTTGATGAACGGCTCCCATCCTTCTCTGGGTGGCAGGTATTCAGGGAATCCCTCGTCATAAGAACAGCCGTGCCACCAGTGCCAGAAGACATTTACCTTACGGCCCGTGCGTTGTTTCAGGTCCATAGCCTCGTGCAACACGTTCTCCGATCGGCCACGATTCCATATCCACAAGTCCGTGTCAATCACCCAGTTAGGAGTCAGTCCATTGCGGAAACGGCTCTCTCTGCACCACCTTTGATGTTGCGCCCAATCGCGATAGATGGCTGCAGCACTAAGCCAGTCACCACAAAACGGTCCCACAACAGCTTCGTATGGCATTTCATACTCTGACGATCCGTCCAGAGCTGGATAATGCATCATCCGCCAGTCCGTAGTCAGGCTTTCAAATCCTATCTCATAGTTCTTTGAATACGAGAGCGTGTCGTTTGAGGCAAAGTACATGCCTCTCCCGTCTCGACCATACAAAGCCATCATCTGCATAGACAGACTGCCTGGACTCTGCCAAGAGAACGAGACACGAGGCCTCTCACGGCTCACTCCTGAACGTGGCGCATGAATCAAACTACCCAGCCATGTGGAGACGGCCAGATTCTCGTCTGCCGCCCCACCCTCTTCTGGCACATCCGTGCATGGGAGAATTCCGCTGATGATGGGGAACTGTATTTCGCTTATAGAAAACTGCCTTCCTGCATGGGAGAAGTTGCTGGAAGCTTTCACTTTAAGCCGCCACCTCACCAGTGAGGAGTTCTCATCCAGTCTCACCCAAGCCGTCACGCAAATCCCATCAGCCATATACCAGTTGATGTCCAGTCCCAGCTCTACAGGGATTGTCTTCACTTGTATTGCCTCATCTGGCTTGCAGAGCGTGCCGTCCTTCATTCTGATTAGCCACAGCGGTCCTCCGTTTCCGTTCAAAAGTTCCTGTCCCCTCGTCTCGTCCTTGAATGAGATGAACTGACCCGTTGACTCTTCGAATAAGAGTGTCACCCGCCCGTTACTCACCGTCTCGGCCATAGCAGACAAAGAGGTCAGGCAGACCAAACAAAGTGCAAATATCTTGCTCTTCATACCCAATTTGGATAAATTTTCATGGGAATAATTCATAGGATAATCTGAATATTCGAGTGTAAAGATAATCATTTTCATCGACATTGACCTAAAAATCTG
>CAMKMK010000203.1 GCA_946413885.1 uncultured Prevotellaceae bacterium | reverse complement strand
GATTTGGAACCACAAAGTGTACCATTGAGTTTTTTGATTACATCCTCAGGTTTCATACCAAGTACTAATTTCGACAATCCCTTCGTATTTCCATCGCAACCACCATAGAACTGGCAATGTGAGATATAGCCATCCTTAATAGCTACATCAATAAACTGGCTACAAGTACCCCAAGTCTTATAAAGAACCTGTGTTTCACCATTTTGCTTAGTTGCCTCATCCACTGCTTCCATCGTCCAAATTAACTCCTTACAATCATTGAAAAAAGATGGCACTCGAGGAAACGATTATTCATCGTCCTCTTCAGGCTTCATGTTGGTATATACAGTCTGAACGTCATCAAACTCCTCTAATCTTTCTACCATCTTATTGATGGTTTCACGTTGTTCTGGAGTAACGTCCTTCAAATCATTAGGAATATAAGTAAATTCGCCACCAACATCTTCGAATCCATCCCCTTCAAGTTTCTTCTGAATGGCATTGTAACTGGTGGGGTCGCCATAGATTGTCAAGGTACCTTCTTCGTCGTCCTCCTCATAGTCTTCATCTATTCCAAAGTCTATCATCTCTAGGATAAAATCATCCATATCCATATCAGACTTCTTCTTGAAGGTGAACACACACTTATGGTCAAAGAGGAAAGACAGAGATCCTGTAGTTCCCAAATTTCCGCTGAACTTATTGAAAACGCTACGCACATCAGCTACGGTACGAGTAGTGTTGTCAGTCAAAGTGTCTACAAAAACAGCAACACCATGAGGGCCATATCCTTCGTAGGTTACATTTTTATAATCACTTTGGTCTTTACCCATAGCATTCTTGATAGCACGTTCAATGTTGTCCTTGGGCATGTTCTCACGCTTGCATGTAGCAATGACGGAACGAAGTGCAGGGTTGTTCTCTGGTTCAGGACCGCCAGACTTTACTGCAATAGCAATCTGCTTACCCAGACGGGTAAATGTTTTAGCCATATGGCCCCATCTCTTCAATTTGGTAGCTTTACGATATTCAAATGCTCTTCCCATTGGTTCAAAAATTTTATGTTATATTACTTTTTCTTTTAATTGCATTATCTGAGTTCTGCCTTGAACTGAGTGGTCAATTGGTTAATAAGTTTCTGCATGATAGCATCAATCTGCTTATCATTCAGAGTCTTGGTTTCATCCTGCAAAATGAAGTTTACAGCATAAGACTTCTTTCCAGCGGGCAAATTCTTGCCTTCGTAAACGTCAAACAACTTCACGCCTTTCAGTAACTTCTTCTCGGTCTGATAAGCAGCCTTCTCAATATCGCCAAATAGAACATTTTCATCCACCAGAAGTGCCAAGTCACGACTAACAGCAGGGAACTTGCTTATCTCATGATAGGAAACCTTCTGACTGCGGATGGCTTTCATCAAATGATGCCAATTCAAGTCTGCAAAGTAAACAGGATTCTCGATGTCGAACTTCTTCAATATCTTATGAGATACTATACCCAGTTCAGCAAAGGTTTTGCCTCCGCGATTCTGGATAACAAGACTCTTGTCGTAAATATCACTTTTACCATCAGCAAACACAAGCATCCCAAAAGGAACCCCTATGCGTGTCAGAATATTAATGACGTTTGCCTTCAATTCAGCGAAACTGCTATCCTCATCAGGATGAGCCCAACAACCACATACACGCTTACCAGTAATCCAAAGTCCTAAATGATAATCCTCGTTATAGGCATCCAGCACATGTTTGATTACCTCAGGATCTCTGCTGCTGCTCACGCCAGGAATGATATTCGGATCCTTGCGCTCTTCATGGAAGTAGTAGCAGTTACCGTATTCAAAGAAGTGGAGGTCCTGGTTGCGATGGTTGGTATTCCGCTGGATGCTTTCCAAACCGCCAAACAACAATGTCTGACGCAACACGTTGAGATCCTGGCTCAGAGGATTCAGTAAACGGACGAGGTTCTCACTCTTATAGGATTCCAATCCGTCGTAGTATGCGCTCTTTTGCAAACTGTTGTTCAGAATTTCATTGAAGCCTGCACCCACCAACTGCTCAGCCACCAGATTCTGCAGCTTTTGGCTCTTGTCAGGTTCCCCTTTCACAGAAAGGCTGCTCTTCAGCGAAGTAGGAATCTCAACGTTATTGTATCCATAGATTCTCAGGATGTCCTCTACAACGTCACAGGGGCGCTGAACATCCACACGGTAAGCAGGCACGCTCAGTTTCAGTCCTTCCGCTGTCTCCTCATTGATTCTCATCTCCAAGCTGGTCACGATGCTCTTTACGGTTTCAGCAGGAATATGCTTACCTATCAGGTCGTCCACATACTTGTAAGAAAGGTTTACGTCAAAGTCAGGCAGAGGATTGGGATACACATCCACTATCTTCATGCTTACCTTACCACCTGCCAACTCCTTAGCCAACAAAGCTGCTGCCTTCAAGGCATATATCTGTCCATTTGGATCGATACCACGCTCGAAACGGAAGCTGGCATCGGTACTCAATCCATGCCGGCGTGAACTCTTTCGAATCCATGTGGGATGGAAATAAGCACTTTCCAATACTACATTGCGAGTACTTTCATACGTCCCACTACCCTTTCCGCCGAATACGCCAGCGATACACATGGGTTCTTCAGCATTACAAATAGCCAGATCGCGGTCACTCAGTTTATGCTCCACTCCATCTAGGGTCACAAAAGGAGTTCCTTCTGGCAGGGTCTTTACCACAATCTTATTGCCTGCTACCATGTCTGCATCAAAACAATGCAGAGGTTGGCCGTAAGCCATCATGATGTAATTTGTGATATCCACAATGTTGTTGATGGGACGCAGACCTATGACACGCAACTTATCTTGAAGCCATTCTGGACTTTCCTTCACATCACATTCTGTCAGCGAAAGCGAGCAATATCGAGGACATGCCTCCAGATTCTGCACCTCGACCTCGATAGACAAATCCTCGTTGTCAACCTTAAAGTCATCTACTGAGGGACGATGCAGACTCGTCTTGTAACCGTTCTGAATAAGCCATGCATAGATATCACGAGCCACACCATAATGACTGCAGGCATCAGCCCTATTGGCTGTAATGTCAACCTCAATCACATAATCACTCTCGATGTGGTAATATTCTTTAGCAGGAGTTCCAACTTGAGCGTCATCCGGCAACACGATGATTCCACTATGGTCAGTACCGATACCTATTTCATCCTCAGCACAAATCATACCACAGCTCTCTACACCACGCAACTTACTGCGCTTGATTGTGAAAACCTCGTCACCATCATAAAGTTTGGTACCTATCACGGCTACAACCACCTTCTGGCCTGCAGCCACATTGGGAGCGCCACAAACAATCTGCAGAGGTTCACCCTGTCCAACATCAACAGTACAAACATGCATGTGATCACTATTGGGATGAGGTTCGCAAGTCTGAACCTGACCAATCCAAAGGCCTTCCAGGCCACCTTTCACGGTCTGAACTTCTTCAACGCTGCCTACCTCTAATCCGGCACTGGTCAAAGCATCAGCAACTTCCTGTGCGCTAAGTGTTGTGTCAACGTATTCACGAAGCCATTTATAAGAGATATTCATATATAATGATTTGTTGTTTCCTAATTTTTGCGCGCAAAATTACAAAAAAATCCCCACATGACAAAGGAATCCGCCAACCAATCTATGCTTAGACGGATTTTTTCAATCATGTATCTACCTATCCTTTGTCAAAATACAGATTATCTTTCCAGCACCTTCCTTCCCTCTTTAATCATTATTCCTTTCGTATGCTCAGCTATTCGTATGCCTTGCAGATTATATTTTGAGGACTCCTGACATCTGGGCTCCACATTTCCCAAACCAGTTCCGTTAGGGAGTCTCAGCAGTTGTATGTTGCATACACTTGCCCATTGGTGGGTTCCTTCTGCTGTGGAAGCAGAAATCGTAATGATATGCTCACCCTCTTCCTTTACTTCGAATGGCAAGTATCTCCATTCCCATCCACGTCCTTTTCCGCTGTTGGCATATCGCCCCGCAGCAGACCAGTTTGTGTTGCCAGACATATCGATACCCAGACCATAATCTTTGTTGCATGGAAAGAAGACACTTTGTTCATCCACTTTCATGCGAGCATCCACCAAAGCCGATGAAGCACGTCCAGCAGCCTTCAACACATACTTTCCACGAGGCAACGTGATACGCTGAGTCATCTCCAT
>CAMKMK010000202.1 GCA_946413885.1 uncultured Prevotellaceae bacterium | reverse complement strand
GAAATCCCCTTTTTGCTCAAAGTGTTACCTCATCCTTTCTTTTCCCTACCTTTTTCAATTAATATGAACCAAAGATTACCTGTCTGGCGACACATAAACATTAGATAATCCGTTCACACTCGACAAAGCAAAAGTAAACTATTGTTTTGCTCTCGCTTAATCACGGATTTGGCACGATTGAAAATCAAAATTCCGTGTCCTAAGTTGACTTAGAATTATTAACCATCGTTGAATCCCAGATACTTAGAGCATCCGAGATACAACTGCGGTACAAGAAGCCTGGTTTTAGTCGATTTTCGAGCTATCGGCAAAGCCTTAAAATGACTTCCTATTGTCAGCCAGACTTAGCAAACGGCAAAATTGCCTCAAAATAAAAGGTTAAATAATCTTAACGATATGTTAAAACTTGCACATCTTTGAAGGCTGTTTCGCTCTGCAAAACTCTTAGATTTCCCATTTTTTGCTATTGCACTTTTTTTGTACCTTTCAACTTTGGGATTTATTCGTTTCTATCTGTGTTACAGATGCTTACGAAAGCCTAAAACATTCCCACATGGAGTTTGATTCTGAAGGCAAGAAAGAAAGGGAGAAACAAAGATAGAAAAGCTGGCTATCGCACAGTAATATGGAAGCAGCCCTGCTTTACCTCATATTTGACATAGCAGCGGCCTTCCTCTCTGGCATCACGCAGCACCTCGCTCAGGACCCATTTAAGCGTGTCATCACGTACCGTTCTGCGCTGGGGTCCCTCAGGAGGCGAGACCGTGGAGTATCTGTTGTAGCAAATGTCTATCGTGGTGCCAAACCTGTGACAACTGTTGACCTCAGCATTTCCGTTGTGAGTCTTTAGTTTCTGAACATCCTCATCAGTACGCAAGACGCTGGAAACGATGAACTTATGCAAAGGTATTCCCTTCACGTACAAGCTGTCGAGATAAGCGCGTCCCAAATGGGTAAGAAACTCATTCGCACGAGGAACGAGATAAGGAATGCTGCGACGCATGCTGGGGTCGATGGTGTAATAGGGAGAGGAGCCGATATAGACCAGTTCTGTCTTGCGCTCCTCAGCTGCCAGACGATTGGCGACAGGACGCACTCCCCATTTGCGGGCTGCTCGTATCTGCACTTCCTGAACATCAGGGAAACAGGCAGCATAGGAAGCCACACTACGAAGCGGATGGTATTGACTCGAATCTCGAGGCCACATACGCGATACGCCCTCTTGCTCTGGGACAGGATGATAAACCTCCTCTTCAGTCATGATATTCTCAGGCGCTGGAGTTTCCGTAACGTCTTCTGCCTGAGCCTCTTCTGCAGATGCAAGGACAGGCTCTTCGCCCATCCTGTTCATAAGCTCAGGATGACACGCTCTAATGGATGCAAGGACTAAAACCGTGCTGCCACAAAGCCCCAGAAATAACTTTTTCTTTAGTCTTCTCATAAAAATCGAGAACAAAGTTAATCAAAAAAGTAGCATATTCAAAATAGATTGAGTAAATTTGCACCAAAATAAGCACGAATGATAGAAAAGCATATTGTAATAGAAGACATAGACCCTGTTATACTCTATGGTGTGAACAACGCCAACATCCACATGATAAAGGCTCTTTATCCCAAACTTCGTATCGTGGCACGAGGCAATGTCATCCACGTGATAGGCGACGAACTGGAATTGAGCGCTTTCGAGGAAAACATCGATAAACTGCAGCGACACGTCAACAAGTACAACAGTCTGACAGAAGAGGATATCCTGCTGATCCTGCGTGGCGAGAAGACAAGGAAGGATGGTGTGGAGGGAGTTATCGTTTATAGTGTAACAGGCAAACCCATCATGGCCCGAAGCCCCAATCAGCAACTATTGGTGAAGGCTTATCAGGAAAGCGACATGATCTTTGCTATAGGACCCGCTGGTTCTGGCAAGACTTACACAAGTATTGCCTTAGCTGTTCGAGCTCTCAAGAATAAGGAGATACGCAAGATCGTACTCTCGCGTCCTGCCGTAGAGGCTGGCGAGAAGTTGGGATTCCTGCCTGGCGACATGAAGGAAAAGATCAATCCATATCTGCAACCTCTTTACGATGCTTTGGAGGACATGATTCCCGTCCAGAAACTTCATGAGATGATGGACCAGGACATCATACAGATAGCCCCTTTGGCCTTCATGCGTGGGCGCACTCTAAATGATGCAGTAGTGATCCTTGATGAAGCCCAGAACACCACCAGCGCTCAGATCAAGATGTTCCTCACGCGCATGGGCATGAATACTAAGATGATCGTGACGGGCGACATAACGCAGATTGACCTGCCTCATAATGTTCGTTCAGGCTTGGTAGAGGCGATGCAAATCCTTCACGACGTGCAGGGCATCTCTTTCATTCACCTCAATAAGAAGGACATCGTGCGTCATCGCTTGGTGACCCGTATCGTAGAGGCTTACGAGCAAAATGATCGTGAGGAGAAAACAAAAGCAGAGAAAGAAAACAAGGAATAAACAGAACAACAATTAAAACATAAAAACGTGAAAGCATTAACAAGAACAGACCTGAACCTCCCTGGCCAGGTAAGTGTGTATCATGGTAAAGTCCGCGACGTGTACAACATCAATGACGACCTCATGGTAATGGTTGCTACAGACAGAATCTCAGCATTCGACGTAATCCTGCCCAAGGGAATTCCCTTCAAGGGTCAGGTGCTCAACCAGATTGCTGCCAATTTCCTGGATGCCACAGCCGACATCGTTCCCAACTGGAAATTGGCTACTCCTGACCCTATGGTGACTGTGGGCCTCAAGGCAGAAGGTTTCCGTGTCGAGATGATAATTCGTGGCTATCTTACTGGCAGCGCTTGGCGTGAGTACAAGAGTGGGTGTCGTGAACTTTGTGGCGTGAAGTTGCCTGAAGGCATGCGAGAGAATGAACGTTTCCCTGAACCCATTATCACTCCCACCACCAAGGCTGAGGAGGGACACGACGAAAACATCTCGAAGGAGGAAATCATTGCTCAGGGAATCGTCAGCCGTGAGGACTATGAGGTAATGGAACAGTACACTCGTGCACTCTTCCAGCGAGGCTCAGAGATTGCTGCCAAGAAAGGACTCATTCTGGTTGACACCAAGTACGAGTTTGGCAAGCGTGATGGCAAGGTCATCCTGATTGATGAAATCCATACTCCTGACTCCAGCCGATACTTTTATGCTGATGGATACGAGGAGAAGTTTGCAAAAGGTGAAGCCCAGAAACAACTCTCCAAGGAATTTGTGCGCCAATGGCTCATCGAACACAACTTCATGAACCGTCCTGGGGATGTAATGCCTGAGATTACTGACGAATATGCAGAGAGTGTGAGCGACCGATACATTGAACTCTACGAACACATTGTGGGCGAGAAATTTGTTCCCGTTTCCGATGAGGGCGACATAGAGGCACGCATCAGCAAGAACGTTTCCGAATGGCTTACGAGCAGGAAGAAATAAAACCCTATGACAAACAAGGTGAAAAGAGTGAGCAAGTGGAACGGATGTTCAACAAAATCGCTCACTCCTATGACCTGTTGAATCATGCTCTCTCATTGGGGATAGACCGCAGATGGAGACGTACAGCCATCAATTCTATAGGCAAATTCAAGCCTCAACGGATTTTGGATGTCGCCACAGGAACAGGTGACTTCGCCATCCTGAGTGCCAAGCATCTCCAACCTCGACAAATCATTGGAATTGACATTAGTGACGGCATGATGGACGTTGGGCGCGAAAAGGTTCAAAAGGAAAACCTTCAGGACATCATCTCCTTCCAACGCGAAGACTGCCTTCACCTTTCTTTTTCAGACAACAGTTTCGATGCTGTCACCTCATCATACGGCGTTCGCAATTTCCAGGATCTGGAAGCGGGATTGCACGAAATGTATCGTGTCCTCAAACCTTCAGGACACATGCTCATCGTAGAGCTGGCTTCTCCACCCCATTTCCCAATGAAGCAACTCTTCTGGATCTATGCCCACGCAGTAATGCCCTTGTTGGGACGACTCATCAGTCACGACAACAGCGCCTACACTTATCTTCCATCCAGTATGGAGGCCTTTCCCCAAGCAGAACAAATGGAGATCATTCTGCAGAAAACAGGATTTCATCACATCCTTTGGAAGCGTTTCACCTTTGGTCTCTGCACAATGTTCTTGGCTGAAAAATAGAATCATTCAT
>CAMKMK010000201.1 GCA_946413885.1 uncultured Prevotellaceae bacterium | reverse complement strand
GTATGGTAGAGGTTCAGCCCAACATTTACCATGTGCTGGACATAACAGGATTCATCAAGATGATGCCCGTAGAGAAAGCTCTGAGACGGCTGAACATTGACAGGAACGACTTGATCGGTCAGGGTAGTGTAGGAACCGTCTACCGCATAGATGACGACACTATCATCAAGGTCTTTCGTGAGGGAACCACCCTCAAAGAGGTACGCACAGAAATAACGATGGCAAAGGAGGCGTTCGTGCTCGGCATGCCCACCGCCATCTCTTATGATATCGTCAGGGTGGGCAATCAATACGGACTGGTCTATGAGTTACTGCAAGCCGACACGTTGAGTGCATGCATACGGCGGGATCCGAAAAACATAGATAACTATGCCAAAGTGTATGCTTCCCTGTTCCGCCAAATGCACAACATTCAGGTACCACAGGGAACATTCATTCCTGATGCTCAAGAGCTTGAAGAACAAGCTGTGCGTCACATCAGTCGTTATTTTGATGCTTCAGACATAGATTTGTTGTTGCGCATCGTCCACAGTATTCCGCAGAGCAACCGACTTTTGCACTGCGACCTGCAAACCAAGAATGCGATGATCCAAAACGAAGAGCCTATGCTGATAGACATGGGAGAAGTAGGTTATGGACATCCAATGATTGATCTGGGCCACAGCTATTCCCCCATGGTGGCTCTGATTGGTGACTATGAGCAGATTATTGGCTTGCCGCAGCAGTTGGCCAACGATGTATGGTATCGGATGATTAAATATTATTACGAAGGCGAACCACAGGAGGTCATTGACCATCGGATAGAGCAAGTGGAAGCTGTAGCATGTGTGCGCAATTTCAGCTGGTTGGCATTAAGTGACTCTTTTCCTGAATCCCTGATTCGACAATGTCAGGAGGTATTTGAGACACGTGTCACCAAGCGCAAAGACCATCTGCTTCGTGTCTGCGAGACATTTAATGACTGGGAACTATAGGAAAAACAAGCGGAATGGGCATTCGAAAAATCCGTTTACACAAGATAAAATACTGAACGATAATACCATTAAAATAGAAGCGAAATGAACAGAAGAGAATTCCTTCAAAAATCATCCTTACTGGCAGGGGCCGTCTGTCTGGACGCACCGACCTTTGCACAAACCGTGAGCGCACTGGGCAAACCGAACCTGATTATCGGTATACTGAGTGACATTCATATCCGCGATGCTGCCTCAGCCCAGACCTTTATTCACACCTTGGAGTATTTCCGTGACCAGAAAATTGATGGATTGGTAATGGCTGGCGACCTCGCCGACTGGGGATTGGAACCCCAGCTGCAAGTGGTGGCTGATGCTTGGTTCAAGGTTTTTCCCAACGACAAGATGCCAGACGGCACACACGTGGAGAAACTTTTCATCTATGGCAATCATGACATGGACGGCTATACATGGGGACGTCCCGATGCAGCTACAGCCAAAGCACAAGGCATTGGTCCACGTCCTGCTGAAGTATGGAAAAGATGCTTCAAAGAGGAGTACTCACCCATCTGGATAAAGTCAGTAAAAGGCTACTATTTCATCGGTGCACATTGGCATGCAAACAACATACCAGGACTGGGAGATTTCCTCCAGCAGCACAACAATGAGATAGAGGGAGATAAACCATTCTTCTACATCCAGCACCCACACCTACGCAACACTTGCAATGGTCCTTGGGCTTGGGGACAGGATGATGGTACGACGACAAAACTCTTTTCGAAATACCCCAATGCCATAGCTCTCTCGGGGCATTCTCACTCGCCTCTCAACGATGATCGCGACCTATGGCAGGACTCCTTCACCAGTATTGGCACAGCTTCTCTGAGCTACCTGTATCCCATGCCGGCACGTGAAAATACGTATCACGATGATAGCCCCCTGAAGCCTCCCTATCAAATGGAAAACATGGATTGCTCCGATGGGCGGCAAGGTATGCTGATGCGCATCTATGACGACTGCATCACCATAGAGCGAAGGGAGTTTGTTTACGATCAGGCCGTAGACGACAATTGGGTACTGCCCTGGCCAAAGTCACGCGTGAATCCGCTTACCTTCGAGAACCGTGCCAAGAAAGCCCCAGTGCCCCAATTCGGTCCAGGCGCAAAGGCCACGACAACCCAAGCGCGGGGACGTGACCGCTATGGAAAAGAGCAGATGCAAGTGACGGTACATTTCCCCAACATACTGAAGAAAGATGGTGGAGTGAGAGCTTTCGACTTCGAGGTGCAGGTGGAATACCAGTGGCTGGACGTAATCAATGTGACAGGCACGAAACGTGTATTCTCGCCTCATTGCTATCTTGGTGAGGCACAGGACGAAGGAGAAGTCATCTGCATCTTCGGCGAAGGAGAACTTCCTCAGGAGCGACCCTTCCGCTTTGCTGTGCGTCCTTGTGAATGCTATGGAAAAAAAGGCGATCCAATCTACACCGAATGGATGGATGCTTCGGTGATGGCCTACATGTCGACCATCAAATCCAGCAAAATGTTTTATCGGACTGGAGAAAATATCACCATCGAGTTCCAAGATGCTCCTGTGGGTACCAAAGCATGGATTGGCCTGTATACATTGGGCATGACTCCTAAAGCTGGAAATCCTTCGAAGGCCTGGGCCTATACAGAGGTGAAGGATGGTAAACTGACTTTTACCTTGCAAGAGAGCAACGAATATTTTGCAGTGATGTTCAAAGACAGCGGCTACGCAGAATGTTCGTCACGCATCCCCATCTTCATCACCACCAAGGACTACGACGAAACAGCCTTCAGGATGGAAACCGACAAGACTGCCTATGCTGTGGGAGACCCTGTAAGAATAGACATCAGGAATGCTCCTTCCATGAGCAATGACTGGCTGGGAATCTATGCTTTTGGCATTACACCCAATTCCGTGAAATGCCCGACCTGGCTTTACAATAACAAAGCCAATGGCACAATAGTGCTGAACGTCAACGGAACACGCAACTGGACTAGTCCTTTAACTGAAGGTGTCTATTTTGTGGGCTATTTCATGTGCGACCAATACACAGAGCCTTTCCCACGCCAGCACTTCGTCATCGGAGAGCCTGTGCAACTCTACACTGACAGCAACAGTTTCACCTCAGTTGATGATATTCTGATTTGCAGTGGGGGTGTGCCCACCATGTTGCCCTGCCGCCTCTGTTGGCAGAAAAAAGGCGAGAGTGAATGGCACGAGGTACAATCGTTGACTCAGGAGTCCGAGACCATCAACTTGGGACGTTTAGAGCCTGGTACATATTGTTACCGTGTTTTACTGGGTGACACAGCCGTCTCAAAGGAATGCCGCTTTACTGTGACTGACGGCAATGCCGTAGGCAGCATCCGTGAGAATAGTGCAGCCCCTGGCATCTATCGTATTGATGGTATCATGGTGGCTCGCAACGAAAGCCAACTCCCTCATGGAATCTATGTGCGGAATGGAGCTAAAATACTGCGATAAGCTTATATAATTTTGATTATTAACAAAACACTAATCCATAAAAAAAACTGACTTATGAAAAAGACTATTCTTTGTTTAATTTGTTCCATCCTATTTGGACTGACCTCATGGGCTCAGCTTCCCAAGGCAGACGTGATGGACATTGTTTTCAACGATGACGGGACGGTAATTGATGCCTCGCCCATGCAGAACCCTGTGACGGTGCTCGGTACGCCACGCATCGAAAAAAGTACACAGCTTGAAATGAACGTGCTATGTCAAAGTGATGAATACTGGGGCAATTACATCCCCAACTTTGTGCGCATAGACCGTAATGAACAGTTAGACGCTGCTTTAGGAGATGGCGTAACAATGGAAACGCTGATCCGCCCTTACTTTGCAGGGGGTAAGTTCAACAATACCTGGGTCAATCTTTTCGGTGGATACCAGGGAGGTGGCATCGGCTTGATCATTTACGGAGGTGTATATGACTTCGAAACAAATTTGGACGGTTCTTACTTCGATGCAGTCAACAATTCCACACCCGTTGCAAACGAATGGGTACACCTCATGGGAGTATGGAATCCTGTTGACGGTACAATGAAACTTTTCATCAATGGAGTCTTGAGTGGTATTATCGAGGGAGTCCAAGGTTCTCTGACATTTGGTTCCAACACTTTCTATGCCTTAGGCGTTGACTATGAGCCAGGATCTCCCTATCTGGGAAGTAATGCCTTCACTGGAGACATTGCTTTAGC
>CAMKMK010000200.1 GCA_946413885.1 uncultured Prevotellaceae bacterium | reverse complement strand
GGACGAAAAGGGTATTCTCGAACCAAGGTTCCTTTCTGGCTGTCTGGAAGAAACGGCGCAACGCGTGGTCCGTATAGGCGACACATTCCTGCAAGGGGCTCTCGCCCTGTGGGAAGACCCCACGGTAGCGGTCGGGTAGGGCAAATGGATCGTGCGAGGAGGCGGTGAAGACTGCTGTCATGAAGGGCTCCTTCATCTCACTCATGCGGCGGGCAAAGAATTGAAGGAACTCCTCGTCCCAGATGGCCCAGGTGCCATCAAAGTCTCCGTCGCCGTTGGTCAGCGGATCATCATTGTACTCCGTGCGGCCAAAGTATTGCTGGAAACCAGTTGCGCGAGCAAACGCATGGAATCCCATCGAACTGTTCTGCGCACCGTGGAAGAAAGCTGTGGTGTATCCTTTCTGCTCGCCCAGCTCTCGAGCCAAGCCAGACATGTGGTTGAGGGAGGCGGAGGTAAGGAAAAGCGGCTCCACAAAATTGGGTAGCGAGGAGAGGACGGAAGGCATGCCCTCGATGCTCTTTCGCCCGTTGGCATAGGAATACCGCCAAGTCAGGGCAGCATTCGTGCAGAGCGAATCCAGGAAGGGAGTGAAACCTTGATAGGTGCCGTCGCGAAGGGTGCGGTTGTAGAAGCCGAAGTGCTGCTTGCTGAAACTCTCCAGGATGAAGACCACAACGTTTAAGGGACGGAACTCTTGCCTGTCATCCTTGGCTTCTTGAGCAGGAACTTCATGCAGGGGCGAGAAGAGCCTTGCTGCCTCCTCATCGCTCATGTAGTGAGGAACTTGGAATGGTGTTTTCCCAATCGTGCGCAGGATGGAGAAGGGGGTATTCAGGATAATGCCTGTCTCCGCTGGTCGAGTGGCAAACTCATTGGCGTTGCTGAGTGTGATGGGACGTGTTGACTTCCCCACACCGCCTCGCATTCCAACGACACATAAAGGGATCGCCAGCAGGAAGACAGGAATGACACGAAGGTAATACGTCACGATGCGTGCTGGGGTTTTCACTCGTTGCGGACGAGGGCGGAACAGCATCCATAGCATCCATGCAAGCATCGCTGCCAGCAAAACCAGGTACCAATGGCGAAGAGCCTGCCCCATCAGGATGCTTCCCAAACTGCCTGCTCCTTCGTGGCTGAACTCTTGGAAGATGGAAGCCGTAGTGCGCTTGCCTGTGAATGGAAAGTAGACGCAATCAATAAGATTCGCACCAATCCCAATGAAGTTCAGCAAGACATAGAGTACCCTCACGACACGATAGTAACCTGGACATTCTTTCCAATGGAGAGGAAAAAGCATGAGCAGGATGATGGGAATGTTTAGATAGAGAATGGCCGTCGTGTCGAAGATGAGGCCAGCACGGAATAGTTCCATAGCATGGCTCCAGGTGAGTGTGCCAGAATAAAGCGTCCAGTTGGTAAGCAGAAAAGCTACGCGGCATAACGTATAAGCGAGGTACAAGACCAGAAGATTCCAAAGCAGAGCAATCATCATTCCAACATTATTGTTTTCTGTTCTCTAATCAGTTTGGCTGAATGTATATCCTGACGCAATTCTTTCTGCAAGGTCTCGAAGTCCTTAAGTTCCGTTGCGTTGATATTTATCAGTAGGTCGCCAGGCAGGATACCAAATCGCTTCAGGCGCTTGGCCAGTTCCGACAGATGCTCCAAATCATAGGAGACGGCAAAGCCATGCATTTGGAAATCTCCTCCAAATGCCGACATGGCATTGCCCGTAACGTGGGTCCACTCAACTCCATCTGTTTCCTGCGTCTCACCCTGTACTTCCTTGGCATCCTCCTTCACGTTCATCGCAGAGAGAGGTGGAGTGGGGGCAAGGGCTTTCAGCCTTTCAGACATCACTCCGAAATCGTCTGAACTGAAGTCGTGGAAACCAATAGCCGGCGCATTCGATACGTCGCCGCTCAACGAAGAAGAGTCGCATCCGTTTGCCACATAAGCATCAGGTACGGCTTCCATCCCAACAAAGAAATTCTGGTCAATGCAGTCGCCCCATTTCTCGTCGGCTTTCATGGCCTGATTCATCCCAATGGTAGCATAAGCTTTCCCTATGATATTGTGCATAATGACATCCCCGCTGTTGGCATACCAGACGTGCAGATGAAGTGTGTTTCCCTCGATGATGTTGTTCACCACCTTACGATGGTAACCCTCTCTCAGCTTCAATCCTCCGCCTAGCAACAGATTATCCTGTATCAGATAGTTTGAAGAGCCATCGTCCAAATCAATATCCCATCCGTGGTCGCACTTCCAACGGTTGTGGCGCAGCTCATTTCTCGCCAGCATGTCCAAGTTCTCTCTTCCTGGATGTGCCGCCACACTTTCCGACGTCTCCTTTACACTTGGGCTCCAGTACCTGTCTCGTCCCCACGAGTTGAAACTTCCGTGGTCACCTGTTTCCAATACTGTGTTGAATACGTCGCAGTTCTCGATGACGTGGCCTCCGAATGTGCCTTCGCTGATGTTTATTCCAGCTCGTGGAACGTTGCAGATCGTGCAGTGGTTCACTCTTATTCCAAACGACATCGAAATCTGTACTCCAGCCGTTTGTTTCTCTGTCCTGCCCGTCCGTGTGATGAGACAGTCCTCCACTAAGCAATGGGTTGGATAATTGTCAGTTTTAGGTCCCTTCTCGAAGTCCTTCACCTCGCTTGCTTTCTGTCCATAGTCAAACATGGGATTCCTGACGCTTTCCGTGTCCCCCACGAAAGCGACACCGCTTGCTCCGCAATCGTGAATGTAACATCCACTTATGCTGAAGTCACGGTTGTAGCAATCTATGAACACGGCGTTTCCACCCAGTTGATCAAAGTCGCAATTCCTGATGTGGCAGTCCTCGGAATTCTTTAGGGTGACAGCACCGCCGCGATATGTCGTCCAGTCGGAGCGAAGCAGTCGTTCCTTGTTTTCCATGAACGTTCGTGCCGTGTGCCTGAACGTGAAGCCTTCGATCGTCACGTCACGCACCACATCTTTTCTATTCCCGTCGAAAGCCATCAGACATTTCAGTCCCGCCACCTCTATCTCAGCATTCTCCAGATCCTCTTCCTCTGGCATGTAGTACAGCACGCAAGCCTTTTGGTCATAGTACCACTCACCTGGCTCGTCCAGTTCTTCCCGTATGTTCTCCACGATGCGGAAGTGGGGATGCATCCTTGAAGGGCGATTGTTCTGCCATCCCCCTTCTGTGGTGAGGTTGCCGTTTTCCTTCCCTTTAATAATCCAGTGCATATCGCCCCACAGATATTCATGCATGGCGTGGATGTAGCCTCCAGCAGGATTCTGCCATCTGGCTATCCTGTCCTCGCTTAGTGCGTCGTCTTTCTTCTCATCTCCTGTCTCATTGAGTCGCCATCGATCAAAGACATTGGCCTCTTTGTCTTGCGAAATGTTAGGGTATCGTGCCATCCGTTTGCACTTGCCGTTCACAAACAGTTGGTCTATCGTCAACAGACTATCCGTTTGTGCCGACCAGATTCCATTCTTCTCCTCCCTCCACTTCAAACTCAGCCTCGATCCACCACTTATCACAGCTCCTTGAGGGTTTTGTGAACAATAAACAACGTGATTGTCATGGCTGTCGAACACGATAGTCCGAGTCAGGTAATATGTCCCATTGCCAAACCATACCCTGACAGGACCCTTTGCTTCGCGAGCCAGCATCTGTGCCCTCTCGAAAGTCCTGACAGGTGCGTCCTTCGTACCTTCTGCTGAATCATCGCCCTCCACGGACACATAGATGCTATGTCGTGCCAGCGTTTCGTCTTCATCTTGTTCCGAAGACTTTATCAGAGAAAAAGGAACCATGATAGACCCTCTCTTTCCAAGAGGGGTTGTATATTCTCCATCTAAGAATATCGTCCGCCATGGGTGTATGGTCATCAAGGTTGCTTTTATCTCCTCCTCCAGTTTCTTGTTCTCCATGTTCCTGCCCAGGCCCACATTACAATCAATAAGGTTTCCCAAAGAGTCGACACGAATATCCTTTACCATGAAAATGAAACCTTTGTCGACTTTCGCCAGCTCAGGATACTTCTTGGAATGCGAGAAAACTTTCGATAACGTAGTGTAGTTTCCATTATTAAATGCAAAGCCATCGCAGACTAGTCTATTGGAACTTACTTTCCTGTCAAAGACCTTTCCACGGGAGAGACTCAAAACCTGCTCGTGTTCATAATTTCTCGCAAAGCCCATGTGCTCATAATACAACACTTGGCCACGCGCCACTCTGA
>CAMKMK010000199.1 GCA_946413885.1 uncultured Prevotellaceae bacterium | reverse complement strand
ACTCAGGATAGAACCTTGTTGATCCTGATCATAGGAAGATTGATAAAAACGATAACCCTTGATCTTAGCGATATGATTCATGCTGATGATGTACTGCTGATCCTGACACGTGATATGACTTACATAATCCTGAGGAGTCTCAGTTCCTGGATAGCATCGAATCTGGAAGGTATCCAAACGAATCGTAAAAGGCAAACGCTCAACACGTTCTTGATTGGAAAGGAACTCTCCTGTTGGAACTCCCTGCCGAAGATGCAGAGTGCCACTCTTGCCCAATAAGGAGGTAATCAATGCTCCCAGCAGAATCAGAAGAAAGCTGACGTGCAGCATAAACACCGCAAAACGATGCCACAATCTACGTTTCCACAATAATCTAACACCAAAGAACGCGACGGCTAACCATAATACTTTAAACCAAAAGGAATCGTAAAATACCTCTTTTGCGTAGAGTGTTCCTTGGGCATCCTCAACCATTGTGGCTACTGCGATCACAATAGCCATCAGGATCAATAACCCAAAAGGCAAGACTCGTTCCAGTTTCGACATTTGCAGAATCTGTTAGAAGTCTCTGTAATTGGGATTCTTGCGAGGTTGTACTGCGATGCACTCCATCTCTATCAGCCATGTGGGACGGCAAACGGGAGCCAACGCGATAAGCGTAGGAATATTTGGATAGCGCTCTGCAAACATTTCACGTACCGTCTCGTAGTCGGCTGTGTCACGCAGATAAACCACAATCTGCATCACATCCTCAAACGTGGTTCCACTCTCTGTCAAGAGAGTCTCTACATTTTCCCACATACGTTTGGTCTGCTGAACAATATCGCCCACATACATTACCTCTCCCTTGTTGTTGATACTGGCTGTACCTGAGATGAATACATGGGCACGGTCACCATACTCTATCAATGTGCCTCGTTCAAAAGTGACGCCGTATTCATAGGTGGGATTCAAGTGGCTGGGAGCATACAGGTAATGCTGTTGATGAGGATGAAAACCAACAAGTGCATACGTTCCCATCTGGATGAGCGCCTTTGTTTCTGCTGGTCCGCCACCAATTCCTGTACTGGAGATATAATGTGTTTTCTCTGTCAATCCGTGTTCGATAAAATGCTGGCGACGTGCTGCGACCATACCTGCGTACTGAGTATCCACATCGCGGACAAAAAACCAGGTTCGGATACAATTGTTTGCCAAGGTAGCATCAAACTTTTGCAAAAGGTCTTCGTACTGATCGAGAACCTTCTTGGTTTGGCTGGCGCTATCCCCTTCAGGAGAAGTCAAGCTCATCTTCCACAGATGTTTGTACCCATTATGATCAACTACAGTAACATCATGCTCATTCCTGATCTCCACACCCCGTTCCAGATAAAGCCAAACAGCTATCTTGCTGCCATCGAGAGGCTGCTGCTGAATGATGCTGACGGAAACGTCTTTCTCATTACGCATAAGAGGCTGCTGATTGGTGCTGTCAGAGAGGAAATAACGCTTCGTTACGTATTGTGCTCCCTTGAAATCTGGCATCGTGAGAAGTGCGTCCTCAGCAGCATAGATACGCTCCATCTGACCTTGGAACATTTCCTGTCGAGGCTCCACGTGCAGGATGAGATGCCACTCTGCCACACCCGTCTCAGGCAAATACATAGCGGCTTCGATGGTCACACCCAATTCTGCTAAATATATCTTCTTGTATGTCATTATTTAGTTTTTTCCGCCGCAAAGGTACAAATAATATTCGAAACTTGCTAATTGAGGAAACGATTTATCCATTCTTGGAGACAGGAATTTGTCTCATCAGGCTTGGCGACGTGAAACCTTGGCTGCAAATTCGTGACTGATATAGTTCTGAGTGCTTCTGCAAGCCTCTGATGCGAACTGACAGGCTATCGAGATCAATTCCTGCCAACCTTGCCTATCTAAATCCAACAACTTTTCCTTTGTCACATCGTTCCATATCAAAGCACAAGAGAAACCCGCATTGAAGTTGTCTCCAGCACCTACTGTACTCACAACATCCGTTATCTGAGGAACCTGAAAATCAAAAGTCCCCTGAGGAGTGCAAACAGAAACCTGATCGGCACCTGCCGTACAGATAAAGATGGAACAGTAGGAACTGATGTGTTCATCGTAAATCTTGCGGGCATCCCTCTGTCCATACATGATTTCAAAATCATCCGCACTTCCACGCACGATGGTGCTCTGGCGGAAATTGCTTAGGATGACAGGAGTCAAAGCCTCCAACTCATGCTGATGGCTCTTGCGGAAGTTCAGGTCATAATAGACTATGGCACCAACTTTCTCAGCATTTTCCAACATCTGCATCACCAGAGGCCTCATCCCTGTACAGGCAGCATAGTATGACCCATAGAGCAGGACATCACCAGCATTCATTTCAGGAAGTTTCCAACTGGAACCCACATGAGGCGTTCCCTTGTAGAACACATATCGAGCGTCGCCCATCTCATTAAGGAAAGCCAGGCTTATGGCACTCTTCTCGTCCTCGCGTACCTCAAAATATTCCGTACTGACTCCATTTTGATGCATGAAATCTATTGTCTGCTGACCCACAATGTCTGCTCCTGTATATCCTACGAACGAACAAGGAACACCTGCCCTTCCAACAGAAATGATGCTGTTGAAACTGCTTCCTCCTGGCACAGCTGCCACAGGCTGATTGTTCTTGAAGAGGATATCCAGAATGGTTTCTCCTATGCCAACTACCTTACGCATGAATTATCCAAATTTTTTCGTGCAAAGGTATAACTTCCTGAGGAAATAATTATAATTTTGCCCTCAAATAATGAAAAAAGATGAACAAGAACTACAATTTTGATGAGATAATAGACAGAACAGGGACGGGAGACGTGAAGCACGAACAGATGCAGGAATACTTTGGCAGGGAGGACTTGTTGCCTCTTTGGGTCGCTGATATGGATTTTGCCACACCCGATTTCATTCGAGAAGCGTTGATACAACGTTTGCAACACCCCATTTTGGGCTATTCCGTGACCCCTAAAGACTACTGGAATGTCATATCGCAATGGATAGAGAATCATCATGGCTGGAAAACAAAGACAGAATGGATGGCCTTTATTCCAGGCATCGTGAAAGGTATCGGCATGGTGGCGAACGTGTTCTGCAAGCCAGGCGATAAAGTCATCATCCAGCCACCTGTCTATCATCCTTTCCGCATTACTCCTGAAGGGAATGGCTGTCAAATCGTATGGAATCCGCTCAAAATGAATCCAAAAGGCACTTACAGTATGGACTTCCAAAACTTGGAAAAGGTGTATGACAAAGATTGCAAAGTGTTGATCCTCTCGAACCCTCATAATCCTATAGGAATCTGTTGGGATCGAGACACGTTAGAGAAGCTGGCAAGATTCTGCAGCGAACGCCAGCTAATTGTCGTAAGCGACGAAATACATTGCGACCTCTCGCTCTTTGGCAACCACCACATCCCCTTTGCCAGCGTGAGTGAGGAGGCAGCCCAATGCAGCATCACCTTTGGTGCCCCCAGCAAAACCTTCAATATGGCAGGCGTCGTTTCCTCTTACTGCATTGTTCCTAATGAAGAAATCCGCAAACGCTTCTTCTCTTGGCTCGCAGCCAACGAATTTGATTATCCTCACATGTTCTCCACAATCGCCACGAGGGCAGCCTTCAAGCATGGGGAAGAATGGCGTCAGCAACTGATTCATTATTTGGAAGGAAACGTGGATTACGTGATTGACTTCTGCACAAAGAATCTTCCTCAGATAAAACCTCACAGACCTCAGGCCTCGTATCTTGTATGGTTGGATTGTCGCGACCTCCACCTAACCCACGAAGCCCTGATTGATATGTTTGTCAATCAAGCCCGTCTCGCCCTCAACGATGGTACCATGTTTGGCCCAGGAGGAGAAGGTTTCATGCGCTTGAATGTTGCATCCCCACGCAGCATTCTGGCTGAAGCCATGCAGCGATTGAAGAAAGCCTTGGAAACCTGTCATTCCTCCCATTGAAAAACACAACGTGTTGACTTCGCAGGAAGAACGTGTTGTCTTTCCAATTTCAACGTGTTGTGTTTTTGATTTCAACACGTTGAAAAAGCGAGGTGTTCTTTTCCAGAGGCTGCTCCCTAATTGTAACGCTGCCCCAAATCCGCTGACCTCAAATTGGGTGCAACTTAGGATCGATTAAAAAGAAAAGTCCCGTAAATCATTGACTTACAGGACTCTTTCTTGGGCGCTTCAGGATGGGCTTGAACCAACGACCCCATGATTAACAGTCATGTGCTCT
>CAMKMK010000198.1 GCA_946413885.1 uncultured Prevotellaceae bacterium | reverse complement strand
CAGGTCAGTATCTATTGTAAGGGGAAGAACCTGAGAGTGGCGAAAACGACAAAGGGACAAAGTAACAAAGGAACATTTTACCAAAGAAAAGAAATCGGAGTAATCTGAGCAATCAGAAAACTCTGAGTAATCGGAATAATCCGATTTCTCAGACACAACACGTTCTTCCTGCAAAGACAACGTGTTGAAACCTCAAAGTCAACGTGTTCTTCTTGCAAAGTCAACGTGTTCTTCCTGGGAAGTCAACACGTTGAAATCTGGATACGAAACAAAAGGTTTTGGCAGACAGCCTTTTCTTTGTAAAATCATCGTCACATCTTTTTTACCTTTTTGGCTTTCTGGTTTCAACTATAATTCTTATCTTTGTCCCTCGAACACGGTATTGTTGGTATAAAATGTACACTTACATGAGAAAGACATTTTTTTTCCTTGGCTTGGTACTGTCGATGGCTGCCTTAGCTGACAATGAGCCTCTCGCTGGTTTCCTTTACGGCAATGAATCTGCTCCTGCTGGTGATGAGTGGCAATCGCCTGAGAAACTCTCGCTCAACAAGGAGCAACCTCGGGCCTATCTGTTCTCCTTTTCTGATGTCAAGGAAGCTTTGCAGGTGCTGCCTCAGGGAAGTGCATATTACCAGTCTCTTGACGGAATCTGGAAATTCCATTGGGTTGCCTCTCCTGACGAGCGCCCCAAGACTTTCTTTGAACCATCGTTCGATGTCTCTGCCTGGGACAATATCCGCGTGCCTGGCTGCTGGAATGTGCAGGGATTGCAACGCGATGGGAGCATGAAGTACGGAGTTCCCGTTTACGTCAACCAGCCTGTCATCTTCTACCATGAGATTAAGGAAGGTGACTGGAAAGAGGGCGTCATGCGCAGGCCTAAAGATGACCGCTGGACAACCTATAAGTATCCCAACGAGGTGGGTTCCTATCGTCGCAGTTTCACGATTCCTTCCACCTGGGAAGGAAGACATGTCTATATCAATTTCGATGGAGTAGACTCCTTTTTCTATCTCTGGATCAATGGTCATTACGTGGGTTTCAGCAAAAACAGTCGCAACACAGCCCGCTTTGACATTACGCGGTACCTTCAGCCGGGACAGAACGTGCTGGCTGTGGAGGTCTATCGTAATAGCGACGGCTCTTTCCTGGAAGCACAGGATATGTTTCGGCTTCCTGGCATATTCCGCAGCACTTATCTGACCGCTATGCCAGAGGTGCAGATTCAAGATTTGGCTGTTCGCACTCAGCAACTTCAGGGTACGGATGCCACCATCAGCGTGGATGCCACCATACGTGATCTGGGTCAAAGGAAAACAGATTATCACCTCACGTACCAAATCTTCCCCGTGGTCCTTTATGGCGATGATACGCAGACACAAATAGCTGAAACAGAAACCCGAAATGACCACACGGAGATATCCCTTCAAGGAATCCGCAGTTGGAATGCCGAGACTCCCTACCGTTATGTGCTGGTCGCCTCTCTGCATGACCAGAAAGGGAAGCTGCTGGATTGCACCAGCACCTATTTCGGAATCTGCAAGGTAGAAATTCGAGACACACCTGCCAGCGAGGATGAATTCGGATTGGCTGGCCGTTATTTCTATGTCAATGGGAAACCTGTGAAACTAAAGGGAGTGAACCGCCACGAAACAAATCCTTCCCGTGGTCATGCTATCACTCACGACCAGATGCGGCGTGAAGTCTTCCTCATGAAGCAGGGTAACATCAATCACGTTCGTACATCGCACTACAGCAACGACCCCTATTGGTACTATCTCTGCGACAAATACGGCATCTATCTGGAGGATGAATGCAACATAGAGAGCCATGAATACTATTATGGCAAGGAATCACTCTCGCACCCCAAGGAATGGAAAGCTGCACACGTGGCACGCAACACAGAGATGGTTCATTCCCATGTCAATCACCCCAGTATCGTCATCTGGTCGCTAGGCAACGAGGCTGGTCCTGGCGATAATTTCGTGGCTGCCTACAAAGCTATCAAGGAATTCGACGCAAGACCCGTACAATACGAACGCAACAACGGAATCGTAGACATGGGTTCCAACCAGTATCCCAGCGTCTCGTGGGTACAGCAGGTTGTCAAGGGGAAATCGAATGTCAAGTATCCCTTCCATATCAGCGAGTATGCTCATTCCATGGGAAATTCCTTGGGCAATCTGGTAGATTACTGGCAAGCTATCGAGAGTACAAACTTCCTTTGCGGAGGTGCGATCTGGGATTGGGTGGATCAAGCCATTGATACCTACACAGCCGATGGAACCAAGTATCTGGGCTATGGAGGCGATCATGGCGACTGGCCCAATGATGGAATGTTTTGCATGAATGGTATCATGTTACCTGATCTTTCTCCTAAGCCACAATACTATGAAGTGAAGAAAGTGTATCAAAACGTTGGTGTCACACTCGATTCCATTACAGAAAAGAATGACCGCACTATATTGCTTTTCCATATATTCAACAAGAATTATTTCCAGCCTATCGACAATCTGCACTACAAAATTATGGCTCAGGTTGTACGCGACGGCGAGATCGTCAGAGAAAAGGAGATTTCGGTAACAGAGCCTATTCAAGCACGACAAAGAGCCAAGTTTGTTTGTCCCATGGATACCTCTATTCCAGGTGAGTATTTCCTCAATGTCCAATTCCAGCTTCGTCATGATATGCCATGGGGCAAAGCTGGTTACGTACAGATGGAAGAACAACTCCCCGTTTTCAATACCACCAAATACAGTACGCTGGCAGGTAGTGGAAAAACTCTTCGGATTGTTCGTGAAGGCACGGAGACCGATGTGCAGGGCGACAACTTCCACGTTTGTTTCGATGACTCCAAGGGTTTCATCTCCTCTTTGGCCTACGATGACCGTCAGATAATAACTCCAGGCAATGGACCTAAGATTGATGCCTTGCGTGCTCCTGTTGATAATGATAATTGGGTACGCAACCTATGGTACCAAAATGGACTCCATAACCTGCAACACAAGACTACTGGCAACCCCGTTATAACCAAACATTCAGATGGCAGTATCTCTCTATCCTACAACATCATCAGCCAAGGTGAATATGTGGGGATGTTGAAACATCGTCCTGGCAAAGCCGGTGAGCCCTACGAAGCCATTCAGCAGGGTCGTCACATGACGAATGAAGATTTCCATTTCACCACCTCTATCCTTTATACAGTCTATCCCGATGGGACCATTGATATGGAGAGCAGCATCCTGAGTAGCGATCCAGCTCTCTCTCTACCTCGCTTAGGCTATGTCCTCAAGTTGCCTCGCCAATATGAACAATATACCTATTACGGACGTGGACCTCTCAACAATTATGCTGACCGTAAGACAGGTTCCTTCATAGGTCTTTATAAAAGTACCGTACATGATCAGTTCGTCAAATTCCCCAAACCTCAGAGTATGGGTAATCGTGAGGAGGTCCGCTGGTGTGCCCTCACCGATTCGACCGGCATGGGACTTCAATTTATCAGCGGCTCCACGATGAGTACTTCCGCTTTGCCTTGGAGCGCACTTCAGATGACCCTCGCTCAGCATCCTTATCAGTTGCCCCAGAGTGATGGTAATTACCTCCATCTTGATTGTCAGGTATTGGGCCTTGGTGGAAACAGTTGTGGTCAGGGAGGTCCTCTCGAACCAGATTGTGTTAAAGGATCTTTGCATCAGATGTCGCTTATTATCCGTCCTGTTCACAAAGGTAGTGACCTCCAGTCGCAAGCCAACGTACGTAGCTCGCAGAGTTGTCCCGTCGTCATCATTCGCGATCGTGCTGGCAAGGTTTCCATTTGTGGCGATGAGCATTCCAAGACCGGCATCGCGACATCCAAGCCCATTTATTACAGTATGACTAAGAAGCCAGCCAAGAAAGGAACTCTTTGGGACGGGAATCCCATCGATTTACGTCAGGGAGGAACCCTCACGGCTTGGTATGAGGGTATGCAAGATCAAGCAACCAGTGTCACCTATGATCGCATAGAAGATGTGCCTCTCCAGATTGCTTACGTTAGCAGCGAAGAAGGTCCAGGTGGTGAGGTTGCCCAAAATCTTGTCGACGGAGATCCTAACACCATTTGGCACACTATGTACAGCATTACTGTACCTAAGTATCCTCACTGGATTGACTTTGACTGCGGAGAGTCCAAAACAATTAAAGGCTTTTCTTATCTACCCCGTCAAGACGGCAGTCCTAATGGAAATATCCGCAGCTATAAAGTGGAATTAAGCCAAGACGGAAAAAGTTGGTCTCAACCTATTGCAGAAGGGGAGTTCGCCAATAATCTGAAGGAAA
>CAMKMK010000197.1 GCA_946413885.1 uncultured Prevotellaceae bacterium | reverse complement strand
CTGATGACCCTGGGTGCCGATCTTGTTGAGGAGACAGTAGATTTGATTATTCAGGACAAAGCAGATGCAATTCCTCAAGAGGAGTTCACCATCAACGTACCTTTGCGTCCCGCTCCAAAAATCTTTCACGAAACATGTGAAATCCATTGGGGTGAACTTACATGCAAACATGCCTACGACTTCATTCGTGGATTAAGTCCCTACCCTGCGGCCTGGTCAACCCTTGTCTCACCAGAAGGAAAAGAATCCTTGCTGAAAATATACAAAACTCGACGTGTCGAAGGTAAAACCAACGTACAATCTGGCACCATCGACAGCGATGGAAAGACTTTTCTTCGTGTAGCTCTCAGCGATGGTTGGTTAGACCTCATAGAAATACAGATGTCTGGGAAAAAACGTATGCTGACAACTGATTTTTTGAGAGGCATTCATATCAATGGATACAAATTTCAATAATTTTCTTAAAAAAAATTTGGTGGATTAAGAAAAATATCCGTTATTTGCAGTCAAATAAACTGTTTTATTAATTATAAAATTACTTTTGCCTATAGAAGAGACATTACGCTGAATCAATTATTTGAGCATAATGAACTATCTGAATACAATGACTGACCATGAGTTGGTCGTATTGTACGAACAAGGCAAAGATCAAGCTTTTGACATCTTATTAAGTCGATATAAGGATTACATATATTCTTATATATTGTTTCTGGTACGCAATCAGGACTATGCTGATGACATCTTCCAGGAAACATTTACCCGTGCCATCGTTGCTATCCGCAGTCATCGCTACCAGACAACTGGAAAGTTTAATGCCTGGCTGGTGCGAATCGCCCATAATCTGGTAATAGATATGGCCCGCAACGGAGATTCTGCCAACGTGGTATCAAGTGATGATTTCAGTAAGGACATCTTCAACAACATTAATTTGAGTGAAGGCTCCCTGGAAAGTCAACTTATTAAGGAGCAGAACATCAAGACTCTAAATCAGATGCTTGAATATCTGCCTGAGCCACAACGCGAAGTCATCATCATGCATTTCTATGAGGATCTTCCCTTCCGCGAGATTGCTGAGAAAACAGGTGTCAGCATCAACACCGCATTAGGACGCATGAGATATGCCATCATCAACCTGCGAAAGATGATCCAAAAGCATCAGCTGAGTCTGGTCGGATAATTTTTTGAAAAAAAATCCTTTTCGCACAATAAAACGGGACGTAAACACGTTCTATAGACAAAATACCCGTTAAATTGTGCCTATGGATCAAACTTTACCTTTCCCCTACATTTCTCCCAGCAGTGTTCTGGTTGCACGAGTGAAAGAGATTGCACGTGCATTCAGGCCCAAACCCATCCCAACCATCAGACTTTCATGATAGCACCATCGCTGCTTTCAGCAGATTTCTTGCATCTGGAATCTGAGATTGAATGGATCAACCGCAGCCAGGCTGATTGGTTGCACTTCGATATCATGGATGGCGTTTTTGTTCCCAATATTTCCTTTGGATTTCCTGTATTGAAGCAAATCTCCAAGATCTGCAAGAAGCCTATAGATGTCCACATGATGATTGTGGAACCTCAGAAATTCATCGCTGAAGTGAAAGCTTTGGGAACCTATATGATGAATGTTCAATACGAGGCTTGCATGACTCATTTGCATCGCATCATCAGCCAGATCCACGAGGCAGGTATGAATGCAGGTGTTACCCTTAACCCTTCCACTCCCATCTGTGTACTCGAAGATGTCATTCAAGATTTGGATATGGTGCTCTTGATGGGAGTTAATCCTGGTTTCGGAGGACAGAAGTTCATTCCACACACATTGGAAAAGACTTGCGCTCTTCGCAAGATGATCCAACAGAAAAAAAGCCATGCCTTGATTGAAATCGATGGTGGTGTCAATTTGGATAACGCCAAGAAACTCTATGAGGCAGGAGCCGATGTCCTTGTTGCAGGAAATGCCATCTTCGGAGCTGAGAACCCTGAGGAAGCTTGTGCACACTTCTGTGCATTATGATCATTAGATTTCCTCTTGTCTGGTGCACACTATGCGTCATAGTGGGCATTATTGTAGGTTACCTGTTTCCTTCAGTGTGGTTCATTCCTGCCACACTTCTAATCCTTGTTATGGCCACCATCACTCGTGAAAGAGATGTTCTATCAGCAATATTGATGGTAGCCTTTTGGATTCTCTTGGGTGCTTCACGCATCAATTTAAGTCTGCAACATACGCCTTCCTCTACCCTTGAAGATGTCTTCAGTACTCTACAAGACAAGGCTGAGGAAAAAGCCTGTTTGGTCATCGAACGACTTCAAGGTTCTGGACTTGAAGAAGAATCTCTGGCACTCACCTCAGCTTTGATTTTAGGTCGAAGAGACATGCTCACGTGGGAACGAAGGAACCAGTTCTCAGAAGCAGGAGCCAGTCATTTGTTAGCACTCAGTGGACTCCACATGGGAATCCTTTATGGAGTTCTGTATCTGCTCATGATACGTTGGTTCCGACATACCCGATGGAACTGGTTGATGTTACCTCTTGTCTTATTGATTATCTGGGGATATACACTAATGGCAGGAATGTCGAATTCGTTGACACGTGCTTCCATTATGTTGACGATACTCACCATCTGCTCGATGGATGAACGGCATACCTCCTCCTTTCATGTGTTGGCACTCAGCGCACTCATCATGATGATGTTAGATCCTGGCTGCATCTTCGACATAGGGTTTCAACTCTCCTATTTAGCCGTTCTTTTTATTTTGCTGATCTATGTTCCCTTAAGCCCTATATTGACCTTTAGAGGACATCCCGTCCTATCGTGGATAGCAAACATGCTGCTTGTCTCTTTTTCTGCCCAATTGGGAACAGCACCTCTCTGTATGTATTATTTCCACACATTCCCTATCTTCTCTGCTCTTGTCAGTTTACTGCTGATTCCACTCACCACATTCATCATCTATGGTGCTTTATTACTTCTATTATGGCCTTCTAATATCCTGGCTATGGGTGTCGATGTCATTATACGGCTGGAAGGATGGATTGTAGAGCGTTGGATAGAGATACCTGGTACAACGATTCACAATCTCCATCCTAATCTATGGAGTGTAGTCTTGATTTATGCCTTGATGTTTACGATAATCCTACGATACTTAGGACGCAGCAAGCAAATCTTTAGTCAGTAGAGAAGTCAGCCAATACCTGACGGTATGCTGCCAAAACGCTACTCTTACGGATAAATCCCACAAACTCGCCTTCGTTATTTTCTACTGGTAATGCCCAAGAATGTGTGCTGTCAAATACCTTCAAGACAACATCCATAGAATCATTCACGCTCAACCTTGAAGGAGGTTGCTTCATCAATTGCGACACATGAAACTGGCGATAGAGTTCTGTGCGGAAAATTAAATGGCGTATATCATCCAAATAAACAACTCCCACTAATTGCATCTGTTGATTCACAACAGGGAATATGTGATTCTTGCTGTTGCTCACTTGAGTAGCTACATCAGCAAGAGTCATGTCAGGATAAAGCACACGATCATAATGTTGAATCACGCTATCCATACTCATCAAAGTCAGCACAGCATGATCTGTATGATGAGTCAGCAGTTCTCCACGCTGAGCCAAACGCATGGCATAGATGCTGTGAGGCTCGAAGGCTATGATTGTCAGATAAGAACACACTGCCACTATCATCAACGGCATGAAAAGATCATATCCACCCGTAAGTTCAGCGATCAAGAAGATACCTGTCAAAGGAGCATGCATCACACCACTCATCAGTCCACACATGCCCAACATGGCAAAGTTACGTTCAGGAACAGAGAGACCAAAAACATCATATATGTTCCACAAACGACTAAAGATAAAACCTACCACACAACCCAGGAACAAACTGGGGGCAAAAATACCACCACATCCACCACCTCCGTTGGTCGCCGTGGAGGCGAAGACCTTGAAGACAACAATCAAGAACAGATAGAGCAACAAAAGATGGCTGTTCCCATAGAAAAGTGACCGATTCATGGCCTCCATCCAGTCAGATTCTCCCTCGCCATTGAGCAACAAGTTAATCAAGTCGTAACCTTCACCGTACAAAGGAGGAAACAGATAGATAAGGAGACTTAGCATCACGCCACCCACCAGCAGTTTCTTGTGTGAACCTTTTATTTTACGGAAGATACCTTCCAAGCCATTCATCGTACGAGTAAAGTAGAGGGCTGTCAATCCACAAGTGATACCAAGCAAGATATAGGTAGGGATTCGATCTACTTGGAAAGCATCCTGAAGGTGGAACTCGAAGACAGGATTTGTGCCAGAAAACAT
>CAMKMK010000196.1 GCA_946413885.1 uncultured Prevotellaceae bacterium | reverse complement strand
GATGAACTGAAGAAGGAAGATACAACAGAGAAGACTCCAACTCAAGTCGAGGTCCCCTCTGAGACTAAGAATGAAACGTCTCCTGAAGCCGAAACCGCAAAAACGGTTGAGGAAAACTCTTCTGATGCTCCCAAGAATGAGACAAAGGAAGAGCGCATAAAGAGAATCATGGAGGCTGCCAAGAAAGATGTGGAGGCAAAGAAAGCAGCTGAAGAAGCCAAGGAAGTAACAACCCCTGAAGCACCAGAAACTCCCAAGAACTCCAAGGCTGCTCAAAAGGAAGAGAAAGCAAAGAAAGCGGCTGAGGCAAAGGCTGCGAAAGAAGCCAAAAAGGCAGAGAAAGCAGAAAGAGCCGCTGCTGCCAAAAAGGCTCGATTGGAAAAAAGAGCAAAAGCCAATCAGAAGTCCAATGACTCTGAATCACAAGATGAGAATGAATAAAAAAACTGGAAAATAAACCTTTTAAATGGATTAAGTACAGGAAACAAAAATACTAACCAAAACACAAGAACCATGAATCTAAACAGAAGATCGTTTCTGAAAAGATCAGCAGCAAGTGCTGCATTATTTACCATCGTTCCACGCAATGTGCTGGGCAAGATGGGGGGGGCAAATGACTTTATTGCCCCAAGTGATCAACTAACACGTGGCATCATCGGTGTAGGTGGTATCGGACGTTCAAACCTTCACTTCGCAAGTGACCAAAACTGCAGATTAGTAGCTGTTTGCGATGTGGACCAAAAACATCTGGACTCTGCCGTTGAAGCTGCCAAGAAGAGTTTCAATGAGGACGTGAAAGCCTACCACGATTTCCGCGAGCTAATCCATGATGATAACGTGGATATCGTACACATCGCGACTCCCTCACACTGGCACGGCATCATGGCTGTGGAAGCTGCCAATGCAGGCAAGGATATCTTCTGCGAGAAACCCATGACCCGTACTATCGGAGAGGGTAAGCGTGTGGAAGAAGCAGTGAAGCGGAATGGCAGAATCTTCCGATTGGACACTTGGTTCCGATTCAAGGACACGTTCTATGGATTGGGAACTGACGTGAAACCATTGAAGAAACTTGTGGAAAGCGGGTTGCTGGGATGGCCCTTGAAGGTCCGCATCTCTGGCGCAACCGGTTTTACATGGAAGTTCTACTGGACAGGTAAGGAAAATCTGGAGGTTCAACCCATTCCCCCAGAATTGGACTATGATTTCTGGCTGGGTCCTGCTCCTTACAAGCCCTACAATGTACATCGTACACACCAGACTTTCCGCGGTTATTGGGACTACGATGGTGGTGGACTGGGAGACATGGGACAACACTACATCGACCCTGTACAGTATCTGCTCGACAAGGATGACACCTTCCCTGTAAAGGTGGAAGTAGATGCTCCTCAACAGCATCCTGATGCTGTAGGTATTTGGCGTCAGATCACATATACCTACGAGGATGGTTGCCAAATCATCCTGGAAGGAGAAGGTTTCGAAAGTCAAGGCAAGGTTCCCTACATCGAAGGTCCTAAGGGCAAGGTGTACAAAGGATTTGAATGCACCATACCCAACATCCAGGAGGTTATTAACGAACTGCCTGATCCTGCACCTCGCAACACAGATTATCTGGAGTGCGTACGTACACGTCGTCAGTTTGCTCTCAACGAATCCAACGGTCATCACAGTGCTACCATCGTGAATATGGGTGTTTGCGCCCTGCGTCTGAACCGTACACTGAACTTCGACCCCAAGACTCAACTCTTCATTGACGACGAAGCTGCTAACCGACTGGTGAACCAGCCTATGCGTGGTGAATGGGGTAAATACATCTAATCTAATGCAAAACTGAAAGGAAAAATGAAAAAGACATTCTACATTATATTGGCTGCCATCCTGACGATGGTTGTCACGCTGCCCATCAACGCACAAGATGCAAGGCAGAGAACTCCTGAAACAATTGTGGAGGATGTGTTGGCTCAGATGCCCACCCAGAATCAAGCTGATTTCAATCGTGAGATGGAATATTTGGCTCAATCAGCTCCAAAGTCCATTGAACTATTGGCTGGCATGCTGCAAGTTGCTGAGAAACATAGCAACAACCTGATAGAATATGCCATCAGTGGTGCGACTGCCTATGCCTCAACCAATGCTAAATATCGCAACGCTGTTCGTAGCGGTCTGAACAAAGCTATCGAAACAGCTGTGGATGCTACCGCCAAAGATTTCCTTATGCAGCAATTGCGATTAGTGGCAAACGAGGAATATGCAAAAGTAACCTATACTGAACACGAAGGTGCTGCTCCCTATGCTGCTGCTTATGACAAGCTGAAGAGTTTGGGTGAGAATGCAAGTAGTGAGGTTTTGAAAGCCCTGAAGAGCAAGGATCATGCTTACCGCATGCAAGCCCTGAAGTTTGCTACTGACTACAATCTGGTGAATGACGATCTGGCTCAAAAGGTTGTGAAGAAGTACAACTCTTGCAACAATGAAGGAAAGATTGACATACTGAATTGGTTAGGTGACAACAAAATGGGAAGTCAAAAGGATTTCCTGAAGAAGGTCATCAAGAAAGGTGGTGCACCTGCCAGTGCTGCCATTGAGGCTTTGGGTCGAATAGGAGGTGACGATGTTGCTGATGAATTGATTGGTCTGTTGGGTAAAGAGAATAGCGAAGATGCTTTCACTGCCCTGAAGAGCTATCGTGGCAATTTGAACGAGAAAGTTAAGAATGCCCTGAGTAAGAGTATAACTGATGGAAATGTTGCTGGCAACATGGATCCTCTGCTGAAACTGGCTCTTGAACGTCGATTGAGAGGTGCTTCTGAGGAAGTCTTCGAAATCAATGACAAAGGTCTGAGCAAAGAAGCTCTGAAGACTCTCGCTGGTGTAGTAAGTCCAAAGGACGTGACCCGTGTAGCTGGAATGTTGGACAAATGTTCAAATGACCAGATTGCCAATTATCAGAACATCCTGACCAGTTGCGTGAAGTCTCTGGAGGCAAAGAAACAATTCGAAACTATCAATTCTGCCATTAAGCAGGCAAGTAACAAGGATCGTTTCTATTCTGCACTGGTAGCTACCAATACGGATGAGTCTGTAGAAGAACTGAAGAACATCTACGAGAGTACAAAGAATGTCGCCGCTTTAAATGCTTTGACTCAAAGTACCAACTACAAGGCTGCCCCCATCTTATTAGAGGCTGCAAAGGCTGGCAATGAGACTGCCTTGAACAGTTACGTGAAACTGGTGAATGCCAATGAAGCTGACAATGATCGCAAGTATTCTCGCCTGAGCGAAGCTCTGAATTTTGCCAAGAGCGGTGATGCGAAAAAGAGCATCATCAGTAGTTTAGGCAACACTCCCAACCGCAACTCATTCCTGTTGATTGGCAAGTATCTGGATGACAAAGATTGCGGATATACTGCTGCTGCAGCTGCGAAGAACATTGCAAACAAGACGAACGAGGATATCGAATACGAAGTAATGAAAACCAATCTGACGAAAGCCATGGGTATCTACAAGGATCATGGAACGGCTGATGATGGTTATGCAGTAGATGAAATCAAGAAGATGATGACCGAATTGGAACCTGTCACGCCCATCGTTCTCTCTGATGAGGAGAAGAAGGAAGGATTCGAACTGTTGTTCGATGGAACCAATCTGGATAACTTCGTAGGCAACAAGGTAGGCTACGTTCCCATCAATGGTTGCATCAACGTGACTGCCAATTATGGCAACGAAAGTAATCTGTACACAAAGAAAGAGTATCGTAATTTCGTCTTCCGTTTCGAATTCTGTTTCTTGCGCCCAGGCGTGAATAATGGTGTGGGTGTACGTACTCCCATGGGTGTAGATGCTGCTTACGACGGTATGTGCGAAGTGCAGATACTGGATCACGACGCTCCCATCTATGCAGGATTGCGTGAGTATCAGGTTCACGGATCTGTCTATGGAGTGATTCCCGCTAAGCGCATTAAGCACAAGCCTCTTGGCGAGTGGAGCGAGGAAGAGATCCGCGTGGAAGGAAACCACATCAAGGTGACCGTGAATGGTGAAGTCATTGTGGATGGTGACATCAAGGAGGCTTGCAAAGGTCACAACGTGGCTCCTGATGGAAGCAACACGAATCCTTATACTGTTGACCACCGCAACCATCCTGGCATGTTCAACAAGACGGGTCACATTGGCTTCTTAGGTCATGGGGCAGGCTTGAAGTTCCGTAATGTCAGAGTTCTTGATTTGGACAAGAAGCCAAGCAAGAAAAGAAAGTAAGACTTTCTATCCTCACAAAAGAGGAGAACGATAAGAACCAACAAGAGCAGAGGGAAATCCTTCTGCTCTTGTTGGTTTAAGAAAACT
>CAMKMK010000195.1 GCA_946413885.1 uncultured Prevotellaceae bacterium | reverse complement strand
CCTCATCGTCGCACAGGGAGGCCTCATTGAAGAACTCGGAAGGTGCTTTTGCCATTCCATAAACACCGCCACTGGAAGGGTAGATGTAAACCCCGCACCAGGCAGCGAGGTCAGGTATCTTTATAATGGAAAGGCTTTGGCATCCCTCGAACACAGGACCGGCAATGAATGACATCTCTTTGGAAATCCTTACGGAAGACAGGTTCTTGCAGCCGCGGAAAGCGCGGTACTCCATTCCCCTTATCCCGTCGGACATGGACACCTCCGTGAGGGCTTCGCATCCTTGGAACGCACCTTCTCCTATATATAGAACTGGATAGGTCTCATCCCCATATTCTATACTCTCAGGGATGGCCACTTTGCCTGCATACGAGTGATTTTCTGACGATGTCACTTTAGCAACGTTAGCATTTGAGGACAGACTGTAATACAGGTCCCCCACTTTCACTCTCTCCACGTCATACGTATTCGTGTCGCGTGTTTCTTGCCATGCAAGGCATGCTGTCTGCCAGAATCCTGTGCAAAGCAGCATGAATGTAATTAATCGTTTCATGATGTTTTTTTTTTTTGTTAATATTCTTTTTCCTATTATTAATATAGATTCCCTTTGCTGGTTTCACCTCCAGTCTGAGACCTTGCAGGTCATAGAGACCACCTTTGTCCTGCGAACAACGAAAATGATGTTTTTTTTGCTTTCATCTCGATTGAAATTGAATTCTGCGGCAAAATTACGGCTAAAAAATATCGCATGCAAGTTTTGCCCATGGAAAAATTTCTGACTCAAAAAATGGCCGCGAGAGCCCATGAACACAGGGCTCATTTGATTTTGTCCCCCACTTGTACCCGTGGAAAAGTTTTGACAAGGATGGTGAAAAACCACTTAAAATGTGTTAAAACAGGTGCTTTAACCCCATTTTTTCGCTAAAATCGCCTCTCTTTATTTTATGTACTCCCCACCCCATTTCGTCACCCAAGAAAACACAACACGTTCTTTCCGCAGACTCAACGTGTTGTGTTGACGATTTCAACGTGTTGAGTCTGCAGGAAGAACGTGTTGGCAGTTTTGGCATCTTCCCTTGTTGCTTGGGAAAATGCTCAGAATCTTACCCAGATCTCAGTCCAAAGCTCGTTGTAGTTCTTGTCGGCTGGATTGCTGCGGTCGTTCACGAAGTTGTATTGAAGCTGGAAGACCAGATTCTTGTGCAGGTTGAAATTGGTGCAGAGGCTGTAGATGCTGGTCGCTGTGGAATTTGTGTAGTCGCCTCGATAGACGTCGTATTTCAGGAATGCCTTGAACCATTGCGTCACAGGAACGCCCACCATCATGTACCACGCATCGGCTTTTGCCTTGCCTGTCCAGGTGTTGGTGGTAGCATCAAAGTCACTCAGCCTGTGCCCTTTGTGGTGAGCATATTCGGCTCGAACGGTCCAATCCTCATGCTCATAGTTGGCACCTATCGCCCAGCGATTGCGATCCACCGTGACCTGGTCTTTCGTGTAGTTTCCTTTCCATCCGAAGAATCCAAGGTAGAGATCCTTGATGGGCTGGATATGCACGCTGCCGATGAAATCCTTCTTCCCGTTGTTGTCCTTGGTGTTCTGACCGTTACCGTTGTGGATGGCAGCCTGATAGCGGAAGAGACGGCGACGGTCCTTTCCCACTGGAAGAAGGTCTCCCTTGAATTGGATGCCGATATCGCGTCCTGACTGGGCGGTCTCTCCGCTGTAGTCGCTGGTACCTGAAGCGCAGAACTTCCGTGTTATCTGGGAAAACTCTCCAATCTCTGCTCCCCAGGGACCCAAAGGGTTCTCGTAACTGAATCCACGCTTGAACTGACCCACCTTGATCTGGAATTCCTCCCAACGCATCCATTCCAGGGTGTAGTCGCGCATCGAAGGGGTGTTCTTGAGTTCCACCTGGACACGGTATTTGAAGTCGCGAAGGATGGTACCTGTGACATGGGCACGAACCTGACGGGCATCGAAACCATCTCCGCCATGACTGCCTCTGAGGTCGGAATAACTGTATTTGGCGATGATGTGCCCCCCAAACTTGGGCGCACTCATGAAGTCAGAGAGGTGTCGGCCATACTTGGGCTTCTCGTCGTTGGAGGTGCTGACAGGCTCCTCTTGCATGCTCCGCTCAAGCCAGCGGTTGAGATAAGAAGTCAGGAAACCTTCCTCGTACTCATCCTCGGCATGCGTCGCCAAACATGATGCCAGCAGAAAAGACAACAAGAAGAAGCTTTTTCTCACCTTGCTTTCTGTCCTCTCCTTTATTTGTTTCTGATGTAGTTCACGATCCAGGCACCAACTTCCTTGGTTCCATACTTCTCGCCACCTTCCACCTGAATCTCAGGAGTCCGGATGTTCTGATCCAGGCTGGCATTTACTGCCTCGCGTATCAACTGGCCTTCTGCCTTGAGATCGAAATACTCGTAAAGCATGGCGACGCTGAGAATCTGAGCCAAGGGGTTCGCGATGTTCAGACCCTTGCCCTGAGGCCATGAGCCATGAATGGGTTCGAAGACGGGAGTATGCTCGCCGGTAGATGCGCTGGGAAGCAGACCCATAGAACCTGTGATGCAGGAGCCCTCGTCGGTCAGGATGTCGCCAAAGGTGTTTTCTGTCACCATCACGTCGAAGAACTTGGGATCCTGAATCATACGCATGGCTGCATTATCGACGTACATGAAATCTGTCTGCACATCAGGATACTCGCCCATCATCTCTTGAGCGACCTTGCGCCATAAACGGCTGCTTGCCAACACGTTGGCCTTGTCCACTACGGTCAGATGCTTTCTGCGCTGGCGGGCATACTGATACCCCACACGCAGGATGCGCTCCACTTCAGGACGAGAATAGTAATTTGTGTCGAAAGCATCCTCCACACCCTTCTCCTCGTTGAAGGCAGGTTCCTTTTTCTTTCCGAAGTACATGCCGCCAGTCAACTCGCGGATGCAGATGAAGTCAGCACCCCGTACGAGTTCGTCCTTCAAAGGAGATTTGTGGACGAGACAATCGAAGGTTTCCACAGGGCGGATGTTGGCATAGAGACCAAGCTTCTTGCGCATCGCCAGCAAACCCTGCTCAGGACGAACCTTGGCGGTGGGATTGTTGTCGAACTTGGGGTCGCCCACGCTGGCAAACAGGACAGCATCCGCATCCATGCAGGTCTGGAAGGTTTCTTCAGGGAAGGGATCGCCCACTTCGTCGATAGCATGTGCCCCACACAAAGCCTCTTTGTAGGATACCTCATGTCCAAACTTCTCGGCAACAGCGCTCATTACGGCTATGCCTTGCTCCATAATCTCAGGTCCGATGCCGTCACCGGCCAGTACAGCAATTTTCAGTTTCATATAGTCAATAATCTTGTTCTATCAGGTTCAACATCTTGATGGTTGCCTTGATGGCAGCCTCGGTCTGGTCAGCATCGAGTCCACGCGTGCGGATGATCCGATCGTCCCAATTCCAGGTGATAACGGTCTGCACGAAGGCATCAGTACGTCCACCAGGAGGAATCGTTACGGTATAGTTGGTCAACCAGGGGAAACGACGTTCCAGCTTGTTCTTGTAGATATGACGTATTGCACGAACGAAGGCATCGAACTGACCGTCTCCGTAGGCACTTTCCTCGTAAGTCTGCCCGTTGATTTCCAAACGGAGACTCGCCAATGGTTTCAACCCGTATGCCGTTGTGACCAGATAAGAGAGCAGTTTCACGTGTTCCTCAGGGGTGTCGTGCTTCAACACGTCGCTCACGATGAAAGGCAAGTCCTCTTGCGTCACCTGTTCTTTCTTGTCGCCCAGTTCGATGATGCGTTCCGTAACACGTTTTGTTTGCTCAGGCGTAAGTTCCAATCCCAGTTCCTCCAGATTCCTCAGGATATTTGCCTTGCCAGAATTCTTCCCCAGCGCATACTCACGTTTACGTCCGAATCGTTCTGGAATGAGATCGTTCTGATATAAGCCTGCCTTGCTGTCTCCGTCAGCATGTACTCCAGCCACTTGTGTGAAGACGTTCTCGCCCACGATGGGTTGGTTGGGCGGAATGGCGATGCCGCTGTAGCTCTCCACCAGACGGGAAACTTCGTTGAGTCGGCTCTCATCGATGTGGGTGTGAGCATGAAACTGGTCCTTCAGGATGGCTTGCACGCTGGCAAGGGGAGCGTTTCCTGCCCGCTCGCCCATTCCGTTCACGCTGGTGTGGATTCCCTGACATCCTGCCATGACGGCGGCCAACACGTTGCTGATAGCCAGGTCATAATCGTTGTGAGCATGGAAATCGAAACGCAGGGTAGGGTAGCGTTTCACCATTTTGCGCACGAAACTGATGAGGTCCAAAGGATTAAGCACTCCCA
>CAMKMK010000194.1 GCA_946413885.1 uncultured Prevotellaceae bacterium | reverse complement strand
TAAAATAGGGCGTTTCACAAGTGCGCTCTAAGCGCCTAACCCAATTACATTATTTAACGATAAGTTTACGGCAACTCTCGTTTCCAGGAAGACATATCATTCAGAAACATGGTAAAAGTTGCAGTTGCAAAAGTTGCATTTTGATTTCCCGTTTTCTGTTGCATGAATAGTAAGCTAAATTTTTATATTATATATTAAAATAATATATTATTATAATATATAATATAAAGGTAAATATCCTTCTTTCTTGCCACTTTTTTAATTTTGGAAATGCAACTTGCAACTTTTGCAACTTTTCTAACGAAGTTGAAGTTAACACATTGAAAATCAATCATCTTCCCGTAAATTCTCTTGTATTTTGCAAAATGCAACTTTTACAACGCAGAATGCAACACGTTGAAATGGTAAAGACAACACGTTGAAATGACGAACTCAACACGTTGTCTTTACAATACTCTCCTTATCATCATTTCTTAGTATGACATTCAATCAAGTTGATGATGGCGAACTTATTCGGTTGTTTAATGAAAGAAGGTGACTCAAAACGGGTCACCTTCTGCTTGTTATTGGGAAAAGTGGAACATTTACTTTCCGAACAGTTCATCGAGGAATTCGTAGAACTTGGGGTCTTCGCCAACGATGGTCTTCACAATCTTTCCATCGGGTCCAACGATGATCTTGGTGGGGTAGCCCGTGATTCCGTATGATTCCTGCAAATCTTTGTTTTCCTGAGGATTATAGACGTGGAGCCAGGGGAGCTTGTTCTCTTCTACGGCCTGCTTCCATGCTTCCTCTGAGTCGCTGCAATCCACGCCCAGAATCTCGAACTTGCCCTGGTACTTCTGATAATATTCCTTCATCATGGGGAATCCCTTGATACACCATCCGCACCAGCTTCCCCAGAAGTCGAGGATGACATATTTGCCGCGAAGGCTGGAGAAAGTGAAAGGCTTGCCGTTGATATCGTTGAGAGTGAAGTCGGGTGCTTCCACTCCAGGAGCCTGTTTGGCGCTTGCTTGCTGCTCACGTTCCATTCTTTCCTCCAGTTCAGTAATAGGCTTGAGAGCAAAATCCTTCATGCGTCCGTTCTTCACTTCATCTGAAAGGAGATCATAGGCTTTGCGCATGGTTTCTGCATCGCTGAAACTGGAGATAAGGGTTGCTGCTGCCTCGTTTTTGGGGTTGCGTTTTACGATGTCCATTATCTTTTCCTCAGCTGCCTTCTGCAAGTTCTCGAATTGACTTTCATAGAGGGCATTGAGCGAATCCTCGTTCTCGCCTTTCTCGTAACCAGCTATCAGGCCAGCTATGAAATCATTCATCTCCTTCTGAGCTTCCTTTGCCTCACTCTCGATGACAGCCAGATTCTCGTAGAAACGGCTTCCGCTGATTTTGTAGTCGTCAGGTAAAATGCCGTTGATTTCTACTGTTTCGCCAGGAACGGCGGTCAAAACGAAATAATTCTGGTTATCCATGTTGTTGATGCTGGAGGCGTATGCCACGAGTCCTGTAGCCTCAGTAATGGGCAAAGTGAAATCGAATTTGCCAGCTTTACCAACGATAGTGGTGTCGCGTTCGTTTCCAATGCTGACGTTGAGAGTATCGCCCACACCTTCCAAGTTACATTTCACGTGCAGCTCATTCTTGTTCTCACTGGTGCATGCTGTCATCATGGCGATGGCTGCGAAGGCACCCAAAATCATTTTCTTCATAAATGGAATACTAAATGTTAGTGCTTATTTTTTTCAATCTGCAAAGATAATCATTTTTTCCCGTAAGCCTTGCATGAATTCGAGAATAAGGATTGCTTTTTTAACTCTATTTATGACAATGTGTCTCCTGCATGGCTCAGATTGGTAGAAACATGGCGTGCGATGAGAATATTTTTGTGCTGAAAATGTTGCAAATATCATTTATTTTTCGTAAATTTGCAGAAAAGAAAGAACCTATGAAAAAGATCGTATTTGTTGCTTTGATTCTCTCATGCCTGTCCCTTATAGGGAAGGAGATGCCTCGAATAGAGAAGAATCAGTATGGAGCCAGTCAGCTGGTGGTGGATGGGAAGCCGATGCTGATGATTTGTGGCGAGCTGCATAACTCGTCTTGCTCGTCTGCTCTCTATATGCGTGAAACGGTATGGCCGGCTTTGAGAGGACTCCATCTGAATTCAGTATTGGGTGTGGTGGCTTGGCAGCAGATAGAGCCTCAGGAGGGACAATACGACTTTTCGTTGGTTGACAGCCTGATAAATGGTTGTCGCAGAGAAGGGTACCGTCTGGGAATCTTATGGTTTGCCTCGTGGAAGAACGGTATGTCGAGCTATGCTCCTTCGTGGGTAAAACATGACACAAAGCGTTTCCAGCGTGTTCTTGATAAAGATGGTAACATGACGGAGGTTCTTTCTCCTTTCTGCGAGACAACGATGAAAGCTGATGCGAAAGCGTATGCTGCCCTGATGGAACATATTCGTCAGGTGGATGCTGAGGAGCAGACGGTGGTAATCATGCAGGCAGAGAACGAGGTGGGACTCTTTCAGGATATGGATTACTCGAGCCTCTCCCTGAAAGCCTATGAGGCAGAAGTGCCTGAAGAGCTCATCGCCTACATGCAGCGGAACGAAAAGACGCTGGATCAACATCTGAGGGAATGCTGGTTGGAACAAGGGAAACGGAAGAAAGGTTCGTGGAAAGATGTTTTTGGCGACAATGCCTGGACCAAAAGTTTCTATACGACCTGGCAGTACGCTACTTATATTAATAAGGTAGTGCGCGCAGGCAAGGAGAAATATCCTTTGCCAATGTACGTGAACTGTTGGCTCGTGAAGAAGGGGCAGATGCCTGGCGAATATCCCAATGGGGGACCTGTGACACGTGGTTTCGATATCTGGAAGGCAGCTGCACCTGACATTGATTTTCTGGCTCCTGACATCTATCAACCTGATTTCCGAGGCATCACAGCCGATTATCATCGACCAACGAATCCTTTATTCATTCCAGAAAGCCGTATCAGGGCAGACCTTGGATTCTATGCCTTCGGGGCAGAGGATGCAATATGTTACTCGCCTTTTGGCATCGAGGAAGCTAAAGGAAACTTTGATTTTGCTCAGGCTTATCAGGTACTCAACGAGATGGCTCCTCATGTGCTTCAATATCAGGGAAGCAAACGCATAGCGGGCGTTGTGCGCATGAGTGACGTGGAACGTGACACGACGCTGGTGATGGGTGACTATGAGTTCCGTATTCATTATACCAATGAAACAGCTTGTGGCTTGATGGTTCAAACAGGAGAGGATGAGTTCGAGATAGCAGGCATGAATCTGGCAATCCGCACGAAATCGACACGTGGAAAGCCTGGTTTCGTCGAAGAGGTATGGGAAGGCCGATACGAGGAAGACACGTGGATACCGGTACGATTGATGAATGGCGACGAGACGGATCATAACCAGGAAATACGCATCTATGGTCGCGCTCATCAAGCTGAGGATTCCAAGACAATCCACACACCTGGAATCTATCGTGTCAGAATGTACAGGCGGTAATTTCAACATTAAGATATAGTTTAATTTAAGGTAATCAACTCTATGAAAACAAAGAAGTTATTTTGGATGTTTGTAGTTGCAATGATGCTTACATCCTGTACATCTGGACAAAACAAGACTTTGGCCGCACCTGATGATCAGGGTGAGACAAACCTGTCAGAAACAGTAACCGAACTGATCATGTCGCGTCGCAGTATCCGTCAATACAAGGATCAGGCTATCAGCCGTGATACGTTGGATCAGATTCTGAAATGTGGTATCAATGCTCCCAATGGCATGAATCGCCAGTCTTGGGAAATCCGTGTGATAGACAATCCGGCACTTGTGCAGGAAATTTCTGATGTAGTGGTAGCTCAGAATCCCAAGATGGGTGAGCGTCCCAACTTCAAGAACATCTTTTCAAATGCTCCCTGTGTGATTTTCATCGGATGGGATAGCCGTTACGATATGTCTCAGATTGACTGCGGTTTGCTGGGAGAGAACATCATCCTGTCTGCCTGGTCAATGGGAATCGGAACCTGTTGTTTGGGCGGTGCTCCACGCATGATGAAGGACACTCCTGCAGCGGCTCCCTACATTGAGCGTCTTGGATTTAGTGAAGGCTTTGAACTTTTGTATGCCATTGGGCTTGGATATCCTGATGAGACACCTGATGCGAAACCTCGTGATGAAAGCAAGATAAAGTATGTGGAATAACCTCTATGACAACTCATTAAAATCCATACAGATGAAAAAGAACATTTTATTGCTGTTTTGTTTGGGTGCAGCCATCGTGTCTTGTACTCAAAGCGGAACAACCACAACTGAGGATCTCACTCAATACGTTGAACCTCGTATCGGAACTGCTCATTGCCGTTATTTTCATTTCGCTCCTGGAGC
>CAMKMK010000193.1 GCA_946413885.1 uncultured Prevotellaceae bacterium | reverse complement strand
GCACCAGGAATAAAGAGGAAGGAACCGACAGCAAAAAGCAGCAATCCGAAAACGACACCTTTGCGATATCCGTAGCGATTGATGAACATCCCTGCCGGAATCGCCATCATGAAATAAGCCAGGTAACTGCTGACCTGAATCAAAGAACTCTGCGTGATGGAAATGTTCAGGGTGTCCTGGAAATGCTTATTCAGCACGTCCAGCATGGCTCGTGCGAATCCCCACAGGAAGAAGAGTGTCGTGATTAGGATAAAGGGGACTACATATTTTCGGCTTGTCAGAGAAGTTTTGCTCATATTCCTTTCGTTAATGTTTCCTTCATTCGAGAAGAACCGAATCAACGGAAAATCCTTTTTATTTGCTGGCTTTTAAGCCTTGGATCACGCTGTTGCTGAATCCGTTCTGCTCCATTGCATTCAGGCCACGGATGGTGATTCCACCAGGAGTGGTAACCTTATCTATTTCTGCCTCAGGATGTCCATGGGTTGCCTCCAGCAATTCTACAGCTCCACGAAGTGTCTGTTGCACGATGCGCTGGGCATTGCGTGCATAAAGCCCCAGTTCCACGCCGCCTTCTGTAGCTGCACGGATGTATCGCATGGCGTAGGCAATGCCGCAACTGGCAAGCGCCATTCCTGCTCCCATCAGTCGTTCCTCCACCAGCATGGCATCTCCCAGTTCCTGAAAGATGTGAAGAATCTGCTGATCCATCTCGCTCGTGCTGTTCTTGCTGGCTATGAAAGTCATGCTTTGGCGAACGGCAATGGCTGTGTTGGGGATGATGTAATAGATGGGACGTGTGGCGTCACCCAGCATCTCTTCTATCTTTTGGATTCCGACACCTCCCGCCATACTGCAAAGGATGGTTTGGGGAGTCAGGGAACCACGAATCTCATCGATTACCTCTTGCAGTTTCCAGGGCTTCACGGCTAGGATCACCAGGTCTGCACCCTTCACACACTCCTTGTTGTTTTGCGTAATGGCGATTTCTGGGAAGACAGCCTTGATACTCTCCAGTTTCCCTCGGCTGGGATTGCTGATGATGATCTCGTTTGGGGAGACGCATGTACCTTGAGCGATACCGCGTGCGGTCGCTCCTCCCATGTTTCCTGCACCAATGATTGCAACTTTCATACTCTTCTGTTTTTAGATTGCAATGCAAAAGTACAACTTTTTTTCTAGTACCGCAAATATATTTCTTCTTTAATTCTTATCTACATGAATTCAAGTTGGGCCTTCTTGCTTTCTTGGGAAAAAAGTTTTGCAAAAAGTGGTTACACCCTTCACACAAATTCTATTTTTATTTGTAAGTTTCCATGAATTCCTTTTTTTTCTTATCTTTGCAGTTGTAATGATGTTATTGTGGTGAAAAATCAGATAAAACACTCATTGAATTAATGAAACTTGTGTTGATTTTTTTTCTCTCTTGTTTCTTGATGCCAGTGGCTGGTCAAGAAAAACAAAGCAAAGAACGTGGTATTGTTAGTTTCGACTTGCGAGATACAACCTCTGTAGGTTTCCTCAAGGAAAACATTCAGGAGTTGCATCCTTATTTTAATAATAATGTGTTGAAATGGGAAGTGGAGGTAAGGCAAAACGAGGAATCTACACACCATTTCTTGACCGACAGTATTCAAGAGATCCGATTCTCAAATCTCACTGTTCCAGCGAATTCGACTGTTGGACTTCGCATTATGCAATTCAACATTCGTGAGGACAAACAAGCGGAGCCTGATTATAACACGTTCAATGGGGTACGTGCTGCTGCAATCATTAGGATGGTGAATGATATTCAACCCGATATTATCTGTCTTCAGGAATGCCGCAAAACTCAGGCAGCATATTTGGCATCGAATTTGACTGGATATTCACAGTTACTCTATCCAAAGGATGGCATAGAGAAAAACGGAGGGCAACGCGACGTTATTCTCTACAAGTCTCAAAAAGTGAGGTTGATATCGTGGGATAAATTCTGGTTTAGCGAAACACCAAACGTGTCCAGTAAGAGTTGGGATGCCTCTACTCCCAAACTGACTATCTTTGCCCGTTTCAGAAGCAGAGAAGACACAGAGAAAGATTTTTACGTCTATTGTACTCATTTCCCCCCTTCAGCACCTGAGGCCCAAAGTCATGCTGTGGAGATGATAATAAACAGTATTAAGACAAAGGTGGGTGATGAAGTGCCGGTGTTTCTGTGTGGAGATCTGAATCTCAATTATACCAGCAGCATTCTCAATCCTTTGAAAGAATACATGAGCCACGCAGCTGCTACGGCATTGATATCGGATGGAATTCAGGCAATTACATACAATGGATATCGCGACACGAACCAGAAGACATTGGATCACATCTTCTATCGTTTTTCCATCGTGGACACTTATCATGTGAAGAACAAGCTTTATCAGTATGGCGACAACTGCAAATGGATATCCGATCACTATCCTCTCTATTCCGATGTTAAGTTCTGATGAGATAGAGAATCCTAAGAAAAGAATAAGAAAATGGTCGTTTTGCAAAGTGTGGCTTTGACCTTCATGTTTTTTGCTCATCCATTCTTCAAAGGATGTAGTTAAGAAAAGATGGCAGGGGTGCCCTAGTGTGTTTCCTTGAAAAAAAATGAATAATAGGAATTGTGTCGCAAACTTTTTGTATCTTTGCACTCTCTGATCACAATTGACAAATAACAAAAGTAATAAAGATGAAGAAGACATTGATATTATCCTTGGCATTTGCTTTGACGACTTTCCTTGCCAATGCTCAGAACCCGTATCTTCCACTTTGGGAACACATTCCTGATGGCGAGCCGTATGTGTTCGAGGATCCTGACCATCCAGGAAAGCAGAGAGTGTATGTCTATGGGTCGCATGACGAGTTGATTAGTGCCTATTGTGGATTGGATCAAGTGGTTTGGTCGGCTTCGACAGATGACTTGACTCATTGGCGCTATGACGGAGTAATCTTCGAGTCGTTGAACGATGCTAACGGACAGCCCTTGAATAAGATTAACGGAATAGTCAAAGGAGATGTGCTGTATGCTCCAGATGTGGTTGAGGTTCGAGACTCCCAAACGGGTAAGAAAACCTATTACCTTTATCCCAACACGCAAGCGTATGGACGCAATGGAATGATTGCCAAGTCCGACCGTCCTGATGGTCCTTTCCGCGTGTGCAATTGGAGTAAGGAGAATCCAAAGGAGACCGTGGGGCCAATAGGCTTCGATCCTGCTGTGCTGGTGGATGATGACGGACGCGTCTATGCCTATTGGGGTTTCCAGCACTCCTATGCTGCAGAGTTGGATCCCACGACGATGGCTACAGTAAAACCAGGCACGCAAGTGGTTGATGGCATGATAAGTCATCTGCATGAACCTGGCCCATTTCGATTCTTCGAAGCTTCTTCTATACGCAAGATAAAAGATAAGTACGTTTTTGTTTACAGTCGCTGGAGCGAGAGTGGAGAATTCGGCTTGCCAGACATACCTGGCACACTTGCCTACGCATACAGCGATGCCCCCTTGGGACCTTACACTTACGGCGGCACTATCATCGATGTGCGTGGTTACGCTACTGATGCTGAGGGCAAACGCATTGCGGCTACTGTCCCATCTGGCAACACACATGGTGGATTGTGCGAGATAAACGGCAAGTGGTATATATTTTATCATCGTCATTCAGGGCAGGACGAATTCTCGCGTCAGGCTATGGTAGCGCCTGTCACAGTAGAAGTTGAGGAGGGACGAGGAGGCAAGGTACTTATCTCGCAAGGCGAAGTTACCTCAGAGGGATTCCAAACTGACGGGTTGGACCCCCTGCAGCGATACTCGGCTGGCATCGCCTGTCAATATACAGGCCCTACCCCCAACGCGAATCAATACCCCAACTTTATTTTCGCTGGTTCATACATCCAACCTGCCTATGCTGAATACGATGGGAAGACAGATCCTTATGATTTGCATATCAATCACAATGCTGTAGTCAACAACACGGATGGCTCCATCGTGGGTTATAAATATTTCCAGTTCAACAAGCTACGTGGAAAGAAAGATGTGGCTCTCGTGCTGCAAATAGTTCCCCAAGGAATTGAAGGAAGTATTGATGTTTGGGCTGACAGCCCGTGGGAGAATCAAGGTGGCATCCTGCTGGGTAGCGTAAAGATCGTTGGGAACATGCCGCAGAAAATGACCTCCTTGACAGTTCATATGCCAGAAGCAGCTCTGCTGGATGGCAAGCACGCCATCTATCTGCGCTTCAAGGCGAATGAGAAGAATCGATCCCTCTGCGACTTCCATTATTTGCAGTTCAAAACAGGCAACTAATCTTGTCTTTTCTTGTTGCCAAAAAGACGACGTGTTGTGAGGCGAGATACAACGTGTTGTCTTTGCAATTTCAACGTGTTGTCTTTGCGGTTTCAACACGTTGT
>CAMKMK010000192.1 GCA_946413885.1 uncultured Prevotellaceae bacterium | reverse complement strand
CCGCTTCTACGAGATACATAACAGGCCGTAAAGGATAAAGAAGAAAAGGATTTTCCCATCCACCCCCAAATACTGTTAAGAATGTAGTTTTATCCTCAACAGGTTTTGATATTGGTCCATTTTTCTGATTCTTATTCCAAAATCTCTCTTAGAAAATATATCACTGTAATCCACTCGAAAGCGTTTAATCTCTAAAACAAACGATTGCTGGTCTTTTTGGAATTATTCTCAAAACTTTACCAGCCTCCTATCACGAATTAAACCAGATACTTGGTAATCTCCTCGTAGTCACCTGAGAGAGTTTTTTCTATATCACACCACAAAGATAAGATTAAGTGGGAGAAATGAAAAAAACGTGCTAAAGACTTGGGAGATTGATTCTTTATTGCTATATTTGTCTCAGAAAAATAACATTATACGGCTGTTTGGCATGAAAAATTACGGAAAAAGACATCTATTCTTGTTCTCATTACTGTGCTTCATGACACTTCAAACGTGGGCGCAGGATGCCAATGATTCAGGGATAAAGAATCCCGTATGGGGACCGGATTGGCCAGACCCTACCGTATGGATAGGTGATGACGGACAGTACTACAGCGTGGCAACAGGACTGAGAGGTGTCATCAAAAGCAAGGATCTCTTTCATTGGGAAGCAACGGGAACTCATCCCCTCAGTAGAGAACAGCGCCAACTTATACGTCAGTATGGGCGAAACCTGTGGGCGCCTGACGTTGCGATAGTGAATGGAAAGAGACTGCTCTACGTGACCATATACAACAGCGCAGAAGACAGCAACATAGGGGTGCTGAAGGAAACTGAACCAGGACAGTTTGAATTGCATGGACTCATCACATGCGGAAAGGAGACGGGCATTGAAGACACCATCGATCCGGAAGTGGTGACAGACCCAGAGACGGGTATCGTGTGGCTCTTCTTTGGCTCTGTAGGCGGCATCCATCGTATCCGTCTCTCACAGGATGGCTTGTCTCTGGCTCCTGATGCTGGATATGAACGAGTGGCAGGACTTACCGTTCACCAGAACCCAAGCCGAACACGTGTGTATGAAGGTTCGTACCTATACAAGCGCAAGGGTTACTGGTACCTTTTCGTAAGCGGAGGGAACTACAGCAACCACACTTACCAACTGCGCGTAGGTCGAAGCGCTACCCTCGATGGCATCTTTTTAGATAAGGAAGGTCGGCAGATGGTGGACGGATATGCCACAAGCATCTTGTCGAGCGAGAAAGAGGACTACTTCTATGGACCCGGGCATTGTGGCGAGATCTTTGAGAAAGAAGGGAAAACCTACCTGTTCTATCATTGTCACAACAAAGGAACAGATAATCCAGGGCAACGTCCCATGATGCTACAAGAGATACTGTGGGACAAGGAAGGATGGCCCTATTTCGAAGGCGGTAAACCTAAACCATAAATCAGATAAAGAATCATGAAAACAAAAATCGTTGTCATAGGAAGCTCCAACACGGATATGGTGATGCGTGTGGATGAATTTCCCCGACCAGGAGAAACCATCATGGGACATGACTTCATGCAGAACCTGGGAGGAAAAGGTGCAAACCAAGCTGTCGCCTGTTCCCGTTTAGGAGGCGAAACCGCCTTCATAGGCAAACTGGGGAAAGATGCATTGGGAGACAATACGCTGAAACAACTGGCTCGCGAGAAGATGAATCTCTCGCACCTGACCCAGACAGAAGAAACATCATCAGGTACCGCATTCATTACGGTGAACTCCCACGGAGAGAACAGCATCATCGTGGATTCAGGAGCCAACTGGAAACTCACTCCCAAGGATATCGACAAGGCAGACGATTTGTTGCGAGATGCGGCATTGCTGCTGATGCAACTGGAAACTCCCATTCCTACCCTAACCTACGCGGCTCAGAAAGCACATTCCTACGGGGCACGTGTAGTGCTGAATCCTGCCCCAGCGCCACAAGAACCTTTGCCCTCAGAGTTGTTGAGAAACGTGGATTTGCTGATCCTGAATGAAACGGAAGCAGAACAAATAAGTGGCGTGGAGGCAAGTGACGAGAATCTAAATCAATGCTTCCACAAAATTAACGAACTTGGTGTGGAACAAGTAGTTATAACACTTGGTTCCAAAGGTGCAGCAACCCTTGTGGATGAAGATGTCAGAATCGTGCCAGCACACAAAGTAGAGGCTATGGATACCACAGCTGCAGGCGACACTTTCTGTGGAGGATTGTGTGTCGCTCTATGTCAAGGAAAGGATATCACGGAAGCCATCAGATTTGCGTGTGCAGCCTCTGCCATTACGGTAACCCGCATGGGTGCCCAACAAAGCATACCCTACATCGAGGATATCATTCAAGAGTAATACCAAACCGAAAAACAAAATAAGATTATGTACATCGTAAGTAGTTACACATTGGCTGTGGTGCTTTGTTTCATCACAATGATTTGCTGGGGCTCGTGGGGCAACACTCAAAAGTTGGCCGCCAAGACCTGGCGTTATGAATTATTCTATTGGGATTATGTGATTGGCATGGTAATCTTTGCCGCTCTTCTGGGTTTAACGATGGGCAGCACAGGAGACGAGGGACGTCCTTTCTTAGAGGATCTCTCGCAAGCCAGTCAGAACAGTATTTTGATGGTGCTGCTTGGCGGAATCATTTTCAATGCCAGTAACATTCTGCTCTCAGCCAGCGTCTCGCTTGCCGGCATGAGTGTCGCTTTCCCTTTGGGTGTCGGCATAGCTCTCGTTCTGGGTGTTATCGTGAATTACTTGGGAATGCCCAGCGGCAATCCTCTTTTGCTCTTTCTGGGGGTGGCACTTGTCGTAATTGCCATTATCTGCAATGGTGTGGCTTCAGGTAAAGTCAGCAACGCAGAAAAGGATCCAAGCAAAAACAAGAAAGGATTGGTGATAGCCATCGTGGCTGGCGTACTGATGAGTCTGTTCTACAGATTTGTCGTAATGGGAATGGATATTGAGAACTTCCAGCAACCTGCCGCAGGAATGATGACGCCCTACTCCGCCATCTTCGTCTTCTCGATAGGAGTATTGCTCAGCAATTTCGTTTTCAATACACTTGTGATGAGATTCCCCTTTGTAGGCGAGAAGGTTAGCTACAAGGAATATTTCAAAGGAAGTGCAGGCACTCATTTGACGGGTATGCTTGGAGGAGCCATTTGGTGTCTTGGTACCGCCTTCAGCTACATCGCATCAGGTAAAGCAGGCCCTGCGATATCGTATGCATTGGGACAAGGTGCACCTCTCATTGCTGCATTATGGGGCGTGTTCATCTGGAAGGAATTCAAGGGAGCAACCAGTCAAGTAAACACGCTGCTGAGATTTATGTTCCTGTTCTTTATTGTTGGCTTGGTACTCATTATTGTGGCAGGTAATTAATCAAGGAAAAAGATAAAAACATATTTTCATATGAAAAAATATTTATGGCTTATCCCATTCTTCCTGCTTAGTGCAACAGCTACAGCTCAGAAGAATATCATTTTTGAGACAGACATGGGAAATGATGTGGACGATGCGTTAGCTATCGACATGCTCTACAAATATCATTCCAGTGGTCGAATCAACCTGATGGCAATCATGCTGAACAAGGAAGGCAAGTATCCGCCAATGTTTATCGACCTTCTGAATACTTGGTACGGTCAACCCAAGATTCCCATTGGTGTCTCAAACCGCGATTCATTGAGTATCGTTGCTGGCGCCAACTATACTGAAGTAGTGGTGAATGAAAAAAATGCGAGAGGAAAACCTCTCTACAAACGTACGCTGAAGAATTATGAAAAACTGCCTGATGCCTACAGATTGTATCGCCAACTGCTAAGCGAGAAGCCAGATCACTCAGTCACTATTGTTTCCGTGGGGTTCAGCACGAATCTGGCACGATTGCTGGAATCCACAGCTGATGAATATTCTCCTCTATCAGGCGAAGAACTAATCGCTCAGAAAGTGGATAGGTTGGTCGTGATGGCGGGACATTTCGAGGATCCCAAATTTCGCGAATACAATGTTGTCAACGATATTCCTGCATGCCAAAAGGTATACGCAGAATGGCCTACAGACATCTATACCTCAGGCTTTGAGGTGGGTCTGAAAATCAAGTACCCCGCCAAGAGCATCGAAAACGATTTTACATGGGCAGAACATCATCCCATTACTGATGCATACAAATCCTATCTGGCAAAGATAGAAGACCGGCCAACATGGGACCTGACGGCAGTACTCTTTGCCATTGATCCAGGTACACTCTTCAACGTGTCGCCAGCTGGACGCATTACAGTTTCTGATGAAGGATCCACTCATTACACAAAGGACATGCAGGGCAACAGATACTATCTGAAAGTGACTGAAAACCAATGCAAAAACATCTTGAGATATTTCCTGAATATGATTCCAAGAAATCCTGAAGACTTCAAAAAACACTAAATGAAATAAGCTTATGCA
>CAMKMK010000191.1 GCA_946413885.1 uncultured Prevotellaceae bacterium | reverse complement strand
TGAGGGACAGGAAGGCTGCCGTTGCAGCGGTTGAGAGTTTGCCGCCAGCGTGGAAGGAAATCGACGTGCTGGTCAACAACGCAGGTCTTGCTTTGGGCCTGGAGGCAGAATACGAAGGAGACCAGAATGACTGGGAAACGATGATAGACACCAACATCAAAGGCCTGCTGACGATGACTCGACTGATTGTTCCTGGCATGGTGGAGCGCAATCGTGGACACGTGATCAACATAGGCTCTGTGGCAGGCGATGCTGCCTATGCGGGCGGAGGTGTCTATTGTGCCACCAAATCGGCTGTCAAGACCTTGACGGACGGCCTTCGCATCGATTTGGCCCCTATCAGTTCGAGTGACCAACGTGAAACCAGGGTTGGTGCAGACGAATTTCTCTAACGTGCGCTTTCATGGGGATGATGAGCGAGCAGAGACCGTCTATCGTGGCATCCAGCCTCTGACGGGCGATGATATAGCCGATGTTGTCTTCTATGCTGCTAGTGCGCCTGCACATGTGCAGATTGCTGAAGTGTTGGTCCTTGCCACCCATCAGGCAAGCGGTAGCGTGATTTTCAGGCAATGAGGCACATGTTTACTCGACAGGAGATGTCCATTAAAGTAAAAAACTCCTAAATAGAATCCGTTGGTTTGGTCATGTGTGTGAAAAAATCCTAACAGACAAACCTCGTTTGGGAGAAATCTCCTATCTTTGCATCGTTGAAATCAACAAGTAGAAACTAAAGTATTAACGTGTTAGAATCAAGAAAAAGACATCGTATGAAGAAATCCAGAATGAAAATGGCTCTTGCAGTTGCCCTGATGATGGCGCTGCCTCAAATATCGCTGGCTCAGTCGGCTCTGTTGGGAACCCTGAAGAATGCTGCCTCAACAGCTTTGGCCAATTCCAACAACAAGAAAGTGAGTGCCGTAACAAGCATCCTGACTGGCGTGGAGAAGATGAAGACTGTGAACGACAGCGTCCTGGTGGGAACATGGGCATACAGCCAGCCGTGTGTGACTGTCGAGACGAAAAACCTGTTGAGCGACATTGGAGGAGAAGCTGTCAGCAGCAAGGTGGAGCCTGTGCTGAAGGCCCAGTTCGAGAAGTGGGGCATCAAGCCAGGAAAGTTCTCTGTGACCCTGAAGGAGGACAAGAAGGGCAGCGTGACCAACAACGACAAGACGGATGAATTCACGTGGGCTGTGGAGGACAGTTGTGTGGTTTTCACTCAGCAGGATTATAATGCCAAAGTGAATGCCAAGATGAACGGCAACACGCTTCAGCTGACCGTAAGTGCTGAGAAGATGCTTGCCATGCTTTCCTACCTCAATTCAAATGCCACCAATTCAGACGATTCCTTTGCCGAACTGCTCAGCTCAATCAAGAACGTGAAGGGCCTCTACGTGGGCATGAAGTTCGACAAGGTTGTGCCCTCAGGCGAGTCCACTCCTGCTCCCGCTCCAGCAGACACGACAGCTGCGGCACCTAAGAAGGAATAGTACAATCGATTGCTCACATAGACAGAAAAAGGACTGGGACCTGCAGGTTTTCAGTCCTTTTTTCGTGTCTTTCCTGCATCATTAAAATAAAAATGCGTAAATTTGTCAGCGATATCGTGAAAAGTAAAACCTGAATCTGTAGCGTATGGAAAAGTATAGTCTGAAGAGAGGTGTGGCGCTGATGATGGCGCTGTGTTGGATGGGTTGCATGAGCGTGAGAGCTCAAGCCATCATCCTGACGAGTGACCAGCAGGTGACGGATCTGGCGGATGATCCAGACAAGAAAATCGACAACACAACAGGGCTCACCAAGAGTTTCCAGAGCCTTCGCGAAGTGGTGGAGTCCAACAAGCGGCAAGGGAACAGGGAGTTCGCTTTGGCTTTCGACGAGTTCTTCCGCCAGTATCGCGATGATGCCAATACGACGCGTCTGCTTACCCCTGATATGGACGAGTACGTCGAGAAAGTGTCGCGCATCAGCAAGTTTGTCGAGAAGGAAGGCAACGGGATGGGGCTCGAGTTGAGTCTGCTCAGTCCCTTGGAACTGGGGCAGGCCTACCATCATCAGACAGGCAATACAGGCCGCTGGGTAGCCTTCAAGGTGGGGCGGCGCAACCGCTCGACAGGTCGTTTCAGCATGGAGATGTGGCAGCAGACCACTTGGAACAACAACAAGGGCAGGACCACGCTGAAGCTGGTGGGAGTGCGAGCCTATGCGTTCAAATCCCAGGAAATCTTCGAAGGGAAGTATTGCGTTGATCCCAACGACATCCAACCATTGCAGAATGTCAGCTACGAAGTGCTGGATTCCCTGCATGGGAACTCCTTCCACCTGCTTTTGCGTGTCTATGGCGAGGAGCCTGCCTGTCAGGGATTCGATCACGTGATGGTTATCCTGGAGTACGAGAGCCAGGAGATGGATTACTTTGCCCAGGATGCCTTGCCTTTCCTGAAGAACCTCCTGAAGAAGTATCATGACTATGGAGTCAACCTGATGTCGCTCTACAGCGATGAGATGCACATCCAGCAGGATTGGAATTATTTTGGACATCACGAGGATGGACAGCTGAACATGCGCTATCTGACGCCCTCCATGCAGAAGGTCTATGAAGAGCGGTACAAGCAACCCTTCGACGAGCGCTACCTGCTCTATTTCGTCTACCAACCCACCCATTCCGCCAGTGTGACAGGCGAGATTCCTGTGGAGTACGTGATGGGTAAGGAGGTGGGCGACGTGTTCCGCACAGCCCTTTTGCGCGACCGCTACTATCATCTGCTTCAGAACAGCGTGGTGGACCTCTTCAAGGAAGCAAAGCACTATGGCGAGCAGCTTTTTGGACACGAGCTCCGCACCAGCGCGCATGCCTCGTGGGCACAGTCTCCCACCATCGACTACTGGCATTCCCTCCATCCCACCTATGCCAACAGTTACGAGTACACTCCCAATTTCCTTTGGAGCAATACGGTCCACCAGGCAGCTGCCGCCTGCTATGATTACTTCAAGTGGGGCGAGTACCTGCAGCCCACAGGCAATGACTTCTGCGAGGGCGGTTGGCTCGATCGCGACTACTATGGTGCCGCTATGGCAGCCTCCATCGCAGTCATCAACAAGTACCCCAATGCTTATGCTGCCGCATGGGGAATGCCTTCCGCCTCGTATGAGCGCCGCATGGCCATCAACTATGCCTTTGGATGCCAGCCTCCTTTCCATTATCAGATGGTCACAGGGAACGTGATTCGCGACATCGAGGTGCTGATGCTCTATCCGATGGACCTGGTAGCCATGAATCCCAGTTTCGGCAGTTGGATGACGCAATACGGCTATGCCAATTATCTGACCAGCGACCAGCTGATGAAGTTGGGAACCCTGACGCAGGACGGGCACATGCAGGTGTGCCAGAAGCAGTATGGGACCATCGTGGTACCCTTTGCTCCCCTTCCTGACGAAGGACTGATCCAGAAGCTCCGCTCCTTTGTGGAAGCTGGCGGCAAGGTTATCTGGTGCAGTTCTCCAGCTGTTCTCGACAAGGGTGGGGCAGAGTGTCTTCAGGAGTGGCAGAACCTGTTTGGGGTTACCTGTCAGCCGCAGATGAGCGTAGGAGAGGAGAAAGCAGGCCATCGCATCATGTTCAGCGGTTCCTTCAGTCAGGTTCCCTCCCAGGAGATCCTGTCCAATTTCCTGGTGGATCACATCTTCAGCGTTGAGCCAGCCGAAGGGACAGAGACGGTAGCCACGATGGATGGAGCCGTTGTGGGCACCCTCCGCAAGTATTCCAAGGGAGGACTGGCATGTTTCTGCGGCTTCCGTCCACGCGATGACCAGAGTGAGAGCCTGGGCTACGAGACGCGCACTCTCTTCGAAGTCCTGAATGCCTGTGGAGCCTATCCCAGCACAGGGACGTTCAAGGGCGTGAACGATAATCCCACGTATCTCTCGCGCACAACTCCCTACTTCGTCACCACCTTCCCCAACGGCACCACGATGGTTGTCAACCACTATCGCCATCATGTGGAGAACTGGGCAGGCGGTTTCTCTCGCGATCCAGCGTACGACGCCCAGGTGCTGGCAGCCAATCCTTTGCCCTCCGACAGCATGAGCCTCCAGGACGCGCGCATCAACGGTCATCGAGTCACCTATCAAGGTCGCCTCACGATGGGATTCTCTGTTCGCGACGGCCTGCTCACCACCTTCCTTGGCCAGCATTGCGACGGAATCACGTTGGATGGCCGCAAGTACCGTTTTGGCCCTCAGCGCATCACAGAGTTGACCTTTGCGCCTGTGGATGGTGACACGCATCACTATCGTCTTCGCGCCTATGGCCAACCAGAGGTTTGGATGCCCGTTCCCTCAGGCATCAGGTCAGCCAAAGTGAGTTTCGCTGGCGAGCAGATTCCTGCTGAGGTAAGGAAAGGCAGCCTCGTCCTCACCTTGGAGCCTCGCCATTATGCCCAGATTCTGGACAT
>CAMKMK010000190.1 GCA_946413885.1 uncultured Prevotellaceae bacterium | reverse complement strand
TACCAAGTACCTCTTCTACTGCCTGATGATACTCAGGTTCATTGGGGAAGCGTCTCTTCAGATCTTCCAATACTTTCTTTGCATCCATAATTTGTAATAAATAACTTTAATTTTGGTTGTTTTTGTTATCCAGTTGCAAATTTAAACATAAAAGGCGATTCTTGCAACTTTTCGTAGCAAAAAGTTGAAATAAAATCGCAAAATGTAACGTCATTTGCTCAAAGCAAGAGTGAAAATGCTGATTTCTGCAGTATTGTCAACTTTTAGGATGGCTTCTGAGCATGCGATCATGGTGGCGCCTGTGGTCATGACATCGTCCACCAGAAGGATTCGTTTGCCACGTTCTGAAACAGGAATCTTGGCTTCATAGCTTCCTTTGGCATTCTCCATGCGTTGTGTGGCATCCATGTGGGTCTGGGTTTGTCGGTCCGCAGTACGTTTGAGCCATTTTCGAATGGGCAGATTATAGACTTTGCTTAATCCGAGTGCCAAATGGTAGGCTTGATTGTAACCTCGTTCCCATTGTTTGCGTCGGCTCAGGGGTACGGGTACAATCACGTCAACCTTTTCCTCTAACGCAAGGTCTCGTATCTGCATGGCAGCCCAAGTACCCATTTGTTGCGCCAGTTTCGCATTGCCACGATATTTGATCTGGAGGAGAAGATTGTGATAGATGGAATGGTGCCGATACGAGAATATGCTGACAGCATGCGCAACAGGAATGCTGCCCCATAGGGTGCGAATCATCTTGTTGTCTTCTGTCTTTTCGAATCTCAGCAAAGGAAACTCGATGAGGCATTCTGTGCAGATGAATGACTCGTCTGGCAGCAATCTTCCCTCGCAGACGGGACAAATGCGTGGGAAGAGTAGTTCCCACAGCTCATTCAGTAGCTTGGGCCGCATTTTGCCTGATAACTTTAGCAAACTCCTGAGGAGTAACATTCACAGGTCCAGACATGAATTCAGGAATGTTGTAGCTGCGGAGCAGTTGTCTGTGATACTGGGGATGTCTGGAGGGTAACTCAAAGGGTTTGTCTGCCTTGCCTTCCTTATTGAAGTGGGCAATGAAGGGACGAGTATAATTGCCGTCATCCCGTCTGCTGCTGAAAATGATCCAGCGCCCGTTGCTACTCCAGGAATGGTAACTCTCAACCTGTGGACTGTTGATCTCGTTCATGGGACGCACTTCTTTTGATGTAAGGTTCATCAAATACAGATCAGCATCCGTATGCCAAATGTGGAAGATACCAAAATTGGCCTTTGTGAAAAGGAACCATTCGCCATCAGGTGAGATGCGGGGCAGGGTAGCGCTTTTGCCTTCGATGGCAGCATCATAAACCAGTTCACGCTCACCAAAACTCTTGTCTGCCAGATTGAATGGCAGCCGATAGAGGTTGTAGTGTACATCTTGGTAATTACGTATGAGATCCATTTCCCTGTTGATGCTGCTGTCTTTCTGCTCGTAGTGAGCTGAGCAATAATAAAGATATTTCCCATCAGGACTCCACCAGGGGAAACAATCCATGTCGCACGTGTCATTGGGAAGTGGAATCACCTTATTTTTCTCTACGTCATACAAGATGAGGTCGCTATGGCTGTCCTGTACCTCTATCTTTTGCAAGTCGCGCGTGTGGAAAGTTTGGCTGGTGGTGTTGACGCTGTAAGCTATCAGTTTCTCTGTGGGGTGCCAACTGGGATAGACACCAGCGCTGATGGTGTTATCAGTCTTCAGATTCACCTTTTGAGTCTTGCCGTCGTAGGTAATCACCGTTCCTCCCAAACTCTGACGGACATGGAATTGCATACGGTCAGGGTTGTATTGCTGGAAGGAGTGGCAATTGATGCATTGTCCATCCTTTTCTGTGGAATTGCTCATGTTGCCATAAATAACCTTCTCATCATAATTCTCCAGACAGCGTTGGTTGATTGTCAGTTCCTCGTAGTCAACGTAACTGGGTGCAATCAAACGGTAGGCGATATAGGGATCTATACGGTCTTCAGAGATGTGGATGTGGAAAGCTTTCAGACGAAGCCACTTGTCGTGACGTTTGGCATAAATAGTGACTTCGATGTCAGGACTGGCTGCCACTAAGCTGTTCCATTGTTTATGGCTGGGGCAGACATCTGCATCTGCAAAGCAGTATTCTCGATCGCCGCTTTTCAGTTGGGTAATGAATTCTTCTCCCTCATTCTCAATGGTGAATCGCAAGGGGGCAATGTTCACAGGAACTGTCACATCGGTATATTCTGGATAAATGCTCGCTGATTCCTGGCTGTCAGTATAGTCGGCTGGGGTGCTTACTGTGCAGCTGACCATCATAAGCAATATGCCTATAATTAAATAATAAGGTAGTCGTCTCATGTCAGTTCGTTTTTAAATTCCTTTGCAGGAAGTAGTAATAGTAGAAAGTGCTGCCAAACCGAGGTTTGAAAGCGGCTCCCTTTTGCTCCAAGCTCATGGGACCGCATTGGTCGTTGAACTTCATGAAGGCTTCGTAACTTTGGCGAACTTCATCGTCGAAGGGGAAACGGCTGATATCAACCTTATTTTCCAGATGTCCGTACAGATAGGCTGCTTCCTGGTAATGAGTAGGGATGTGTTCCCCTTGATGAAGACTGCAATACTCGAAAAAGTGAGGCCAGAAAGAGGGAATGTCACGGATCAGCAAAGAGCACAGTAAGGTCATCTCTTGGTAGAGAGGATTATGCCCATGCCCTGAGGCATACGTGTTGATGACGAAAAGTTCTATCTTCGTGTTGTCGGAATCCAGATGGCTCTCATTCACCAACATCTGAGAGAGGGGATTCATTTCTGTATCCTCCTCAACCTTCTTGGGATTATGCAGATAAGTCTCATAGTGTTCTGCCCATTCACGATAGTATCTGGTTTTCTTCAGCAGACCCATATATTTGCGTGCCACTTCCCAGTCACCGTTAAGTAGGCTGGACTTCGCCATGTATATCAGATGCTCTACTCGCCAACCATATTCTACGGCATTCTCCATGCACCAGCGATAGCAGAAGTTCTCTTTGGCATAATGATAGTAAATGAGGATTCCCCCTACCTGAGAGAGGCGGACATGCCAGGGAGCATTTTGGATTGTGCTGCCATCTGGGTAATGGAACATCTCATCACCCGCCCGACCAAGGCGGAAAAGAGCCAGATTCTTCATCATCACCATCAAACGTGTGGGAGGCGTAGGATTCGGCTCAAGCATAATATGCAATACCTTCTCCCATTGTAATTGCTCAATGGCGTTGTTCATGCGGATTTCTTTGTGGAAGTTCACATCGCGGTACCATATCTTATCTACTTTCCAACAGGTGGCTCCCACGAAGATGAGGCTTAGCAGCACTCCAATCCACTGCTTGTCTAATTTCCAAGGTAAAGGCCGGAGAAAGAGACTGATGAAAAGCAGATAATAGGGCAAACGGTACTGCGGAAAGTCATTCTCGCCGTAACCGCATAGTGGCATCCCTGCCCTATAGGCAAGGTCTGGGTTCAACTGCGAGTAGAAGTGCTGACACGCAATCTGTGGCACAACGATGATAAGCAGCGCTCCCAATACGATTGGAGCAGCGATATGGAGAACCCATCCACGACGTTCCACTCTTGGGGGAACCATCATTAGCAGGGTGCCCAAGAATGAGTAGGCACCCAGTAACGGATATCCTGCTATTGCCCAAACGAGCATCCACAAGAGTCGCAGTCCCCATCGTTCAGGAATCAGTCGATAGACCTCAGTTGCCAACAAGGCAAACAGGACTCCCAATGTGGGCATACCAAGGAAACCTTCCAGTTTTTGGTAGTATATCCAGTAACCGCTTTGCGTGATAATTCCCAAGAGGAGCAAAGGTGCTACGAGAGAAAGCCCCATCCACGTGCCGCGAAGCTTGTTGATATGACAAATCAACAGGCTGATCAGAAACCATAGAATGCCCAGCAGAGAGACTCCCACTGCGGGATGATAAAAGTGTTGCGTGAGCCAGCAGCCAAGCCAACTCAGCAGACCACCAGGATAGATGCTTAGACTGTCGAAATAGAGTCGGGTGGGGAGGAAAAGGCTTAGTTCTTGTGCGCGGTAGAGAACATCGCTCTCGTTCTTGAATAAAAGATAGGACATTCCTGCAATGAAGCACAGCAAAACTACGGGTCCCGTGATAAACTTTATATGTTTTCTCATCTATTCAATACCTTTTTGATTTCCAAAGTTACAAAGTTTTGAAGAAAAACTGCACCTTTATCTGGCAAATTCTTTTAGAAACCAACTAAAACTCCTATCTTTGTAAAGAATTCCTTTGTTGGATAAGGAAAAAGGAGCGTAATACATTAACTAAAATAAATTCAAATTCTTTTCTTTTTATGCTGAAACAAATTCTTTTCTCTTTGGCAGCGATGACCGTCCTGACGGCTTCTGCAGCTACAGAAAAAACAGAGCGTTGGTTGGATCCTAATACCAATCGCGTAAACGCAGAGAAGATGCGAAGTTCCTTCTTTGCGTATGAGAGTAACTCTTTGGCTCAACGTGGAGTCAAGGAGCAGAGTGCC
>CAMKMK010000189.1 GCA_946413885.1 uncultured Prevotellaceae bacterium | reverse complement strand
TTGGTGACTAGGGGATAGAACTCTCCATAGTTGTAAAGTCGGAAATCCACGATGGCTAATGGAACGGCTTCCCCATTGGAGTCCTGCACTCTGACGACCAGTTTGCTGACAGGAGCGTAGTTCTCAGTGATGTTGATTTCTGTGTAGCATGCATTGCGGCTCACTACTTCTTCTGGTCCATCGTAGTTGCCAAACACCTTGGTGTGCATGAGCATTCCTCGACTGGCAGGGGCATTGAACCATCCCAAATCCAGTACTGCTTCAGGCTCACAAGCTCCCAGGAAGTGCCATTTCCCATCTACCCAGGCTTCCACCCAAGCGTGATTGTCGTCGGTATGAGCCCAACGAGGTGTGTAAACTTGACGGGCAGGTATCCCAACTGCACGCAAGGCTGCCACAGTGAACGTGCTCTCTTCACCACATCGCCCAATAGCAGTCTTCATGGTCACGAGAGGAGACTTCGTTCGGCTGTTGGAGGGCTGGTAGGTAACGTGTTCGTGGCACCAATGATTCACCTCCAAGACAGCGTCGTACATGCTTAGGTCTTTCACGCGATCCTTAAGTTCCTGATAAAGTACCGTACGGGCATCATCGAGGTTCTCGTTGTTGACCCGAACAGGCAAGACAAAGTGTTTCCATTCACGATCAGGTATCTTTTTTCCCCAGGGCATTTCTTGGCGGGCCAGGAGAGTGGAACGAACGCAATTCTCCCAAAAATCGCGAGGATAATCCACACTATCGGGGAGAGGCATGTTGGCATAGAGAAACGAAAGTGCTTCTTCTTCCTGTTTCTGCGGAGAGGGTGAACATCCAACGAAAGAAAAAGCAAGGAGCCCCACAATCAGAAGGGCTCCTTGAAGTATTGTATTGTTATTCTGCATACATGTTCACGATAAGCTCGCCCAGAAGTGTGTTTGCCCAAGCAAACCAGGAGCGAGTAAACTTAGTGGCATCATCTTTGTTGAAAGACTCATGCATGAATCCTGTTCCACCATCTGTCTTAAGTATCTCTTGCAAGCACCATTCCTGCTCAGCGCGATCCTCAGTGGTGAGAGCCTTCATGACGAGACTCATGGGCCAGGGCTTGTCTAATCCGCAATGAGGGCCTCCAATACCTTCACCTGCCTCGCCACGGAAGAAATAGGGATTGTCCTCGCTCCAGCAGAACTTGCGGGTGTTCTGGTAGATGGGATCGTTGATATCCACTCCACAGAGGTAAGGCATGCACAGCAGGCTGGGAGCATTGGAGTCGTCCATCAGAAGTGCACTTCCGTATCCGTCAACCTCGAAAGCATAGATGTCGCCATATTTGGGATGCTTCACGATGGCGTATTCCTGAATGGCTTTGCTCACTTGGGAAGCCATCTGCTCACACTCGCTTGCCAAAACGGTCTCCTTGTTTACCTTGCGCAAGATAGTGGCGGCTTTGCGGAGAACATCCACTGCAAAGAAATTGCTGGGAATCAGATATGGGAAGATGGTGGAGTCGTCAGAGGGACGGAATGCGCTGGCAATCAAGCCGCAAGCCTTTCCAGGATGGCCGTATCCACTGTTGCTGCGTGTGTCGTGATAGGCACGAGTCTCGCGGCGGAAATGATAGGAAGTCTTGATTCCATTCCAGTTTTGCTGTTCACGGAAGGTATCGAGAATGGCCCGCATGACCTTGAGCCACTTCTCGTCGAAAATGCTTTCATCTCCAGTCTGCAGCCAGTATTCGTAGGCAAGGCGCAGGGGGTAGCAGAGAGAATCAATCTCGTACTTGCGCTCGTGAAGTTCCTTCTTCATCTCAGTCTCGTCGCTTTGCCACTCGCCACCTGTTGGTCCCATGTTGAAAGCATTTGCATAGGGGTCAATAAGGATGCAGGCGAACTGACGCTTGATGACACCACGGATGAGATGACGCAGAGGTTCATCCTCTTTCACGTATCGCAAATAAGGCCATACTTGTGCGCCGCTGTCGCGCAGCCACATGGCGTGGATGTCACCCGTATAGACAAACGTATCGTCGTCCCCATCGGCGTTGCTGTAGTGAACAGTTGTGTCGAGCGTGTTGGGGAAACAGTTCTGGAACATCCAAAAGAGTTTGGGGTTGATGGCAGTGAGTTTGCTCTTCAATGCTTCTATCTGGCGCTCTACAGCTTCACTGCGGAACAGACGGTCTTTTTCAGCAGGACGGAGATCAGGAATGGTACTCTGCACAGCTACCTGTTTCTTTCGTGCTTCAGGATCGGACATCTCGTTAAGGGGGGAGCTGTTGGCCACCAAAGGCGCACACATCAGCAGGGAAAAGAGAATCTTCTTCATTTGTGTTTATTTTTAAGGGAATTCTGTTTATTTCTCACTCATATAGACATCCAGCGTACCGCCATCCATGATTTCCTGGTGCGTGATGAAGGTTCTTTTCAGCAGCTTACCATTGAGCACATACTTCTTTACATAAATAGCTTTCTCGCTACCTCCGTGAGTGCGAATGGTAAAGGTCTTGTCGCCAAGCAGAGGGATGGTGGCTTCCTCCACGATGGGAGAGCCAAGTTGATACGTTCCTCCGCATGGTTCAACCTGATAGAATCCAAGAGCTGACAGGATGTACCATGCTGACATCTGACCTACGTCCTCATTGCCGCAGAGACCTGCTGGTTGATCAGTATAGAGCTCATTCATCACGTAGCGTACCCATTTTTGGGTTTTCTTGGGTTGGCCTACATAGTTGTACATGTATAGGACATGGTGGCTGGGCTCATTGCCATGAGCATACTGACCCACCAGACCTGAAATGTCAGGAGCATGGTTATCACCCAGATCACTGTCGGCTGACAGCAAGTCATCCAGTCGCTGATCCAAAGCCTTTGCGCCTCCCATCAGGTTGGCTAAGCCAAGTACGTCATGAGGAACCAGGAAGATATACTGGAAGGGATTGCCTTCGGTGTAGTCACTCGTCTGTTGGTTCAGATTGAAATTGGCAGGTAGAGGACGGAAGTTGCCCTGCATATCCAGGGCTCGCATGCATTGGGCTTTCTCATCCCAAAGTTTCTTGTAGTTCTGACTCAACTCATAGAATCGAATACTGTCCTCCTTGTGCCCCAGTTTTCCAGCTACTTGTGCAGCAGCCCACGAAGCAATGTAGTATTCCATACTCTTGGCTACAGTTTCATTTTCACGTCCATCGTAAGGCAAGTATCCCAGTTCGGCCAGATAGTCCTTTCCACGCAGAGGCACGCGACGATTGGGAGCATACTCAGTGGGCAACATGCTGGCTTTAATGGCTTTGTAGGCTTCTTCCACGTTCAGATCTCCCATTTCATCCTTCATGATAATGTCGGCCAAGACAGATACGCCAGGTTCGCCTACCATGCAATAGGTGTCGTTGCTTACTAGGTGCCAAACGGGTAATTCTCCATGTTCATTGTAAATAGCCATCATGGTTTTGGCATAAGCGCGCATGCGATCAGGCATAATGATGGTGGCTAAAGGATGAGCTGCGCGGTAGGTGTCCCAGAGACTCCAAGTGGTTAAGGTTTCGTAGTCAGCACCACGGTGGATCTTCAGGTCAGAGCCCATGTAATCGCCTGTAAAGTCACACCACACTTGAGGTGCCACCATATAATGGTACATAGCGGTGTAGAAGATTCGACTTTCACGTTCAGTGCGGAATTTAGCCTGTACACGTGCCAGTTGGGTGTTCCATGCTTCATCGGCTTCCTTCTTCACTTCCTCGAAATCCCAAAGGCGGTTTTCCATGTTCATGTTGAGCAGCGCATTGGCTTCACTGGTAGGAGAAATGGCCACTTTTGCCATAATCTGATCACCAGGTCCCACTTCGAAAGTAGCCTCACCGTAGCGTGCCTCAGCGTCCTCACAAAGCCAGTTATGAATGGGCTTGTTGAAGCGGATGCAGAAGAATACACGTTGATCGGCAGCCCAGCCATTGCTTCTACGGTAACCCATCAGGGTAAACTCATCCACAGGTACCACACGAGTTTCACGGGCAGTACCTCCAACAGCATTCTCCAGATCAATGGTGATGCGAGCGTTGTTGCTTCCCTTGGGAAAGGTGAACCGATACATAGCGGTGCGACAAGTAGCAGTCACTTCGGCACGGATGCCAAATTTCTCAAGCAGAACAGAATAGTAGCCTGGCACAGCCACTTCATTTTCATGACTGTAGGCCGAAGCAAGACCCTTGCGGCTTAACTCCTGATCACCATAACCAGGCATCAAGGCAACAGAACCTAGGTCGCCACATCCTGTTCCGCTCAGGTGCATCTGCCCAAAACCAATAATCTTCTTTCCACTTTCGTGGTAACCAGAACACCAGTCCCAGCCTTCCTCCAATTGAGTAGGACCGGCATTCACCATACCGAAGGGTACATTGGCACCCATGAATACATGACCGTGATCTCCCGTACCAATACGAGGATCGACATACTGAGTCAGATTCTGCCCTACGGCAGACATGTTAGCCAGCAATAAAGCGGCTGCAGCAAACAGTTTTTTTATCATAAAGATTCTTTTTTGTGTTTCTTTTGGGGCAAATATACAGAAAAAAACGTTATGTCCCACGTATTTTGACACAAAAAAGGCCGTGTACACA
>CAMKMK010000188.1 GCA_946413885.1 uncultured Prevotellaceae bacterium | reverse complement strand
TGATTACTCCGATTAGTCGGAATACTCTGACTTGTGTTGACAATCAACGTGTTAGGTGGAGTGACAAAATGGCAGGAGTGAGAAAACATCCATCTTCCCATTGTCCCACTGTCCCATTAAGGTGTTTTCAGTATGCAGAAGGGGTGCTTCCTATGGGTTATTATAATATAAAACAGGGAACTATATACCTGTTGACTCAAGATAATTGTTCTCCTCTACACTGATAATGTTTGGTCAACTTTCGCTATGGCCAAATTTATCCGGACAGTAGTGAATTCATCTATAAATATATATCATCCTAAATCTTTACAAAACGAGATTCTACGATTTGTTAGAAGCTGTTCAGGGCGAGAGACAGGCGGCAAAGCCTCCAGCGGCTCCAAGATGGATGGGGATTGTGTCGGATTTCTGAACCTTTTGCGTGGTCTTGTTGAGATGATTGGGATTGGTGTCCGTATCTTCAGCATCCGTGTATAGTTCCATCGTGTATGCTCCATCTCCCAGGAAGTCGAGTGGGAGAGTAATGTCTCTTGCAGAGTGGTTTCCGATGGCTCCCACATACCATTCGTTTCCTTTTCTGCGGGCCACTACGACATACTCATCTACTTCTGCCAGCGGCACACGTGTCTCGTCCCAAACGGTGGGAACTTCGCGGATGAACTCTAAGCCTGGTTGATCCTTGTAGTTCGCAGGTGCATCAGCTACCAGCTGCAGGGCACTCTCCAGCACTACGTACATGCCAAGCATGTGACAGCGTGTACTCGTCACGTTAGGACGCATGGTATTAACGCGGAACGAATCCATGGGGACGGCTGAGAAGCCGCCCAGATGGTAGTCGGCTGGTCCTGCAAGACAGCGTGTGAAGGGCATGTTCAGGTCGTGATCGGCTCCCATGCGGCGGTCGTAGTCCCACTTGTAAACCTCGTAGTTGAGGGTGTTCTCGCGTGTGAATTCACATGGATATGTCCTCTGAAGTCCAGATGGTTTGCTGGTTCCATGAAACTGAATGTGCAGGTGGTACTTCATTGCCAGTTCCAGTACGCGCTTCTGGAAGTCCATCATCTCCTGGTCGTCACGATCCATGAAGTCCACCATCATGCCACGAATGCCCAAGGCTTGAAACTTGCGGAACGTGCCCTCGATATCCTTCGAGAGAGGCAGCCAGTGAACCCAGACGCGCATCTCCACACCTTGCTGTTTCGCATAGTTGCAGATGGCTGCCAGATCGAAGCCAGGATAGAGTTCTGTAGTGGAGTCATTCGATCCTGGTGAGCCAGGCGAACGGTCTTCGTTGTAATACCAAACCACTTCTTGCCCATTGGGTTTCAGGATGCCTGTGATGGAGTGGTAGTCTATGCCGTTTTGAGCGCAGAAGTCGATGTATTCCTTGCTGATGTTGAAGTTAATGGTTGTGATGTCGCCCTTCTTTGCTTCTGGGGAGGTCTGGTAACCGTTCCACCACATCCATGTGGACTTGCCAGGTCTAAGCCACGTGAGGTCTGTTTCTTTGCAAGGATCGCAGAGTGTGGTCAGAATAGTTGATTCCAGCAATGCGCCAGCACGGTCAGAAACGAGGAAAACCCTCCAAGGCGACCTGTGAGGCAAGTCGGCCACTACGCTAAGTTCTGGGTTATCAACACGTGGCGTGAGTCTGCCTTTCAGCGTACTGTTTTCAATGTTCAGTTGCATGCCTGCATAGTCGAGTACCATAGCCTCAGTCAGGGCCAAGTGTTTTCCGCTGTTATAGGAGAGGAGTACTGGCATGTCTGCCGTTTTCCCTTCGTTGTGTTCGCTGAGACGGCGCGTGGTGTAAGGTGCCTCGTGTGAGCATGCCACATTTGGGAGATACATAGCTTTTAGAATAGGGTCGCCTGTGGGATGTAGTTCCAATAATTCGCTTCGTATCTGCAACTGACTGATACCATCTTGTGCAGGGAAGAGATAACGGAAGGCAACACCGTCATTAAAAGTCCTAAGGAGAATGTCCACCTTTCGTCCGTCTGGCGCAGTCAGCGAGACGATACGTTGATTAGACACACTATGTATGTGGCTTGCCTTGCCCACAGGCATATCATACTCGTCTGTGATGCGCTCTAATTTTCCTTTTGACATTTTTATGCTTGCGCCAAAAGGTCCTTCCTCAAACTCAAATCCGATGGGTGATGGAGAAATTAGTCTTTCTCCCTTGTAGTCAATGGATAGGAATATATTGTCTTTTTCCTGACTCAAACTGAGGGTCAAGTTTCCATCTGGAGAAGGGACAGATACATGGGACGATTTGCAACTTGACAGAGAAGTCAGCGCCAGTGTAACCAGAATGACTATCCTTCCATAGGATATGTTTCTTTTTCTTTTTTGTGTCTCCATGTTATTTTTTCTTGTGATTGTTCTTCTTTAATCTTAGTTACTTAACCACCATGAAATCATTCTCAAGGCCATAGGGGAAGAGATGGTATCGTTCGCCAGGGAGTTGCTCCTGTACGCCGTTCCACATCCACGGCCCCATGATTCCATTGCTGTTGGAATAGTGTGGACCATAGAGATTGGCGAGTGAACCTATGACTCGCACCTCTATCTCATTGTTCCCTTTTCGCAAGGCGCGCGTAATATCGAGTTCGTAAGGTGGATATGCAATGCTGCCAACTTTGGATCCATTAACCCACACTTGTGCAACAGTACCTTTCCATTTACCCAACTTGATAGCATGACGAGTGGTTGTCTCATCGATCTGATACTGTTTCGTATAGGCCATCTCCCACGGATATTCAGGATAGCCTTGTGTGGTATAGTCGCCCAAACTAATGGTCTGTTGCGTCTGTCCAAGTACGAAGCCGCGTGACACAGGGGTGACTTTGAAGTTACCCATCAGAATGACAGATGAAATCTCCGTCCGTATGTTCATCTTGGGCATATACAGCATCACAACATTTTCACCTTTTTTAATGGTCTTTCCTATCCTGTAAACACCACATCGATGGTCGAGAAGGCTGTCCTCTGCATAGTCAGATATCGGTGTGCCATTAACCGAGACTTGCCACATCTGTGGCTTTTCTACGGTAACTGTCATGTCACTCCAATCGAAATCCTCTTTTATGTAGAAGGGAAATTCCACCTTGATTGCACCGTGTGTGAAGGTGTCGCGGTCTAAGATATCGTGGCGGAACTGAACAGCTGTTTCCCATGGGTCGCTCATGCCGAAATGTTTCCATAATCTGCTGTTCGCTTCCTTGTGAAACAGATTGTTCCATTGCTCGTTATCAACGCTAAGGTTGCAGAAATCAAGATTCAAAGTATTGGGACGAACTGGATGAATTTTGACTGGATTCTGAGCCTCAATCATGTGGGTCAGTTTGTTTGTGGCGGATGTTTCTGAAGCCTTGAGAACTCGTTTGGCTGATGCGAAATACAAGGCACTGCCAGCGGGATGCAGAGTAACAGATGCTTCAACACGTTTAGGGGTTTTGTTATTGCTCTCAATAATGCTTATGGCACCCGTCATAGCATCCAGCTCGTAAAGATACTTTCCTGGTAAACTGAAGGTAATACGTGCCTCTTCCTCCAATGATGAATTGGCAAGGAACAGCAGTTGGCCGTCCTTGTATGTGTTGCGATAGTGATATAGATGACCGCTCCCTTCATGACGTATCTGCAGAGTGCTTTCCTTTTGATACATGGAGAGTAGTTTGTCAGCATCATCTACGTGCATCACTTTATCGCTGCTGAAAAATTGTTTTACCGTATTGTTGTCCGCGCCATCTAAACGGGTGGGAACTGACATAGCTATGATACGTCCACCCTTGTCAGCATATTGTTTTAGCAGCGTAAAGGTTTGGCTTTCCACATTGTCCATATAGGGAGGCAAGACTACTGTGGTGTATGTGCGACAGCCTACTTTGAAACCTCCTTTCGTTATTGAGCCGTGGTTCTTGATGATGTCCTCGCACCCTAAGTCATATTCCATTTGACTCTTCTCGAGTTTTGTAATCAGCGACTGGAACGAACGGGCAATCTGCCAAAGAGGTTCACCTCCAGCCACTCGCGTATAGTGCATCCAGAGTGAGGTCGTAGGTTCCAGAATGAGCCAGTCGTTACGTTGTTCTCCTTGACTTAAGACAGCAGAAAGACGTGCAAAATAGGTGTTCAGTTCGCCATAATCCTTCCACCAAGGTGAGAGGCTACTGAAGACAGGAGGGTAGTCGTATTTGCGTGTACCAGTGATGGTCATGTGGGAAAGATGCTGGTTCATGAAATTTACCCCCAATGCATATTCCCAGTCTCCCAAACGCTTGAAGTCGAGGAGACGTTCGTCCCATCCACCACCGCCGTATGTCTCGCTTAGCGTGCGAACATATCCCATTTGGTTGGCTACACTACGAAGTTCCTTTACCGAACGAACGTTGCCGAATTGGGACTGGCAATTGTCATTATCGTCATATTGGTTAAAAAGCATATCGATGGCTGGTAACTGGTGCCAGGCATACATTGCCATGTTGTCAGGACCTTGCGAAAGATCTGGCCAGCTATGCTCCCAGTAATGCCCGGTCCATTTGATATGCTTGCTTTCGCAATAGTCATGCCAGGGTTTGCTCCAACGATTGATGAAGAGATAGAGTAGGGTGGCATTGTAGTCGTGGCGCACCTT
>CAMKMK010000187.1 GCA_946413885.1 uncultured Prevotellaceae bacterium | reverse complement strand
TCATCCTCGTTGAAAAGGAAGTCTTCCTTGGTGGGATAATCTGGCCACACGTCCTCAATCGTTTCGTAAACGTCACCTTCGTCTTCCAGATCATTCAGATTTTCAATCACCTCCAAGGGAGCGCCACTTCTGACAGCATAGTCTATCAATTCTTCTTTCGTGGCAGGCCAGGGGGCATCCTCCAATTTAGAAGCCAATTCCAATGTCCAATACATATTTTATATTATTACAGTTAATCTTTTTTCTAAAATGAGGCGCAAATATACAACTTTATTTTGTTACTTTCAACGTTTTTTCCAAAGAATTTCATCCACTCCTGCCAAAAAATTCAATCTACATGCCAAAACGTAAAAGTAATCACTCAATCGATTGATATATGTGGTTACATTTTCGTCCACAGAAGACTCTTTTGCAAGGGTATAGATGCGACGTTCTGCACGACGGCATACAGTACGGCACACATGAGCCACAGCTGCAGCTTTGCAGCCGCCTGGCAAAGTGAATCCTCGCCAACCTGGCAACCCGTCGTTAGCCAGGTCGATAGCTTGTTCCAACTCTGTCACATCCTGTTGCGAGATGACTAATTTTGGCTGACGTTCTGCGTCAGGTTCAGTCGCTAACTGGCAACCTAACGTGAAGAGATCACACTGACAACGTATCAACCTTTGGCGATCTACCTCATCCTCAACGTAAGTCAAAAGCAGTCCCACCTGGCTGTTTAACTCGTCTACTGTACCATACGCTTCCAGTCGCGTGCAAGATTTCTCCACTCGTCTTCCGCTGGCAAGACTCGTCATTCCCCCGTCTCCTGTTCGAGTATATACATTGCTCTTTTTCATGTGATTAGAAGTTCACTATATAATATTGTTTGTTGTACTTTGGATCAAAAAGTGCGATGCCAACATCAAAGAGGTCGAACGCCAACACGTAAGGAAGTGACTTGAACCAATTCAGGTTTTCTCTCAAGTTGTCCACCACAAGCATACTCTTCTGCGACAAGGATTTCATCAGTTCGTCTTCAGGAGAGGATAGGTAGCAGAAATCCACTTTCGAGCCGTCTGCCTGATGCTGGACCAAAGCCTTGCTGCAGCCAGATTGCAAGTATCTCTCCACCAATGGATTTGCCTCTTTCACAAGAATTTTATGTGGCTGCACGAAATTGACGCAACGGAACAGCAAGTGACACATCCTGCGAATGCGGAACCGTTGTCTCCAGCTCAATAGCTTGTCGCAGTCTTGATAGGCATAATAGGAACTTTTCTCATAAATCACCTCTGTGATGAAACGGAAAGCGAATGGAGAATGGACTCCGTAACCGCAACGGTGGCGGATTCTCATCAACCATACGAAAGGATTTGTCAGCATCTGCATTCTGACTACAAAGTTAACCTAATTCCGCCAAAAATGACAGCTTAAAAGGAAGCATTTTTGTTAATTTTCTTTAATTTACGTGCCAAAAAAACATTCGAGACGTTTAAAGTCTCTAAATCTCCGTAAATTTACACCCTCAAACCATATATTATTATGGTAAGAGAAGCAAAATTGACCAAAACTTTATTATTAATTTATCATTTATTAACTACAAAAAAACTGAAAGCATGAGAAAAATTACTTCTTTGTTGAGTTTACTTCTCTTGATGATGGTTTCTTTGAACGTGAGCGCTCAAAACATCGAGGACTACGGTACACCTCTGATTACTGATCCCTCTCAGTTCTATGACAACCAGTATGGAGATGAAGGAGAAGGAACAGACTTGAGTTTGTTGATCGACTACGACAACTCAACTTTCTGGCATACCGACTGGCGTGGCAGAGAGCATCCTGATGGACAACATCATTGGCTGTTTGTCAAGTTTGACGAGCCTGTATCAGGTAAACTGGTAATTTGGATGGTTCGTCGTGGCACATCCAATGACCACCCAATCAAGATGTTGGTTGAGGGTAGCAACGATCCTGCTGAGAGCAACAACGACAAGGTATGGACCTCTATCACAGAGGCTTCATTCCCCTTCGATGGACAGGGCACGCAAACCCAGAGTCCCTCTTTCGACGTAGAAACTCCTTATACTTATCTTCGTTTTGCCGCTTCTGACTGTACAGGTTCAGATTATGGCTTCCGCAAGTACTGGCATACCGCCGAGTTCCAGCTCTACAAGATTGAGGACGAAATGGCAGAATTAAAGGCTCAGCTGGAGGCTTGTCTCTACAGCTACGACGCTTACTGCCGTGCTTCTCAAGGCGACTGGGTAGAGCGCTTGAACATGGGTGAGGCCTTTGGCCAATATAGCGACTTCGAGGCTGAGGCAGCCTTCCTGGATGCTTTGGACGAGGTTTACTACATTCTGGACGGTCAGAAAGAGATGCCTGAAACCAAGGAAGAGATTGCAGCTTTGGTAAATACAGTTCACGAGAATTATAACAAGATTATTGCTTCTGAGAACCTGTTCAAGTTGGCTAAGGATGGTTACTATCGCGTAATTGGTCACATGCCTTACTATACCAACGTCGAGACTGGTGAGGTTGACGATGCAGGCGATCCTATCACAGAACGCAGGTATCACAACATCGCCATGTATGGTGACGTTGATGGCTATGGCTACTGGAAGGCTTACGATCCAACTGACTGCCGTCAGGTATGGAAACTCGAGCAGAAAGAGGGTGGTGTCAAGATGGTTAATGCTGCTTCCGATATGCAGTTCAGCACCTTTGGTTCTCCTGTCTACATGAGCGAAGAGGTTGATACGCTTGTATGCTTCGACTTTGCAGGCAACGAGAACGGCCACGATGTTATTTATATCCGTATGTCTGGTTCTGCTCGTGGTTCTGGTAACTACCTCCACCAGTGGGGACACTCCCGTGGTGCTGGCACAGGTTACAATTTGTGCTCTTGGAACCCCACCTTCGATTACGGTGAGTTCTATGAGAGCGACAAGGGTACCTCTGAGTGGTATCTCGAGGAGGTTTCCGATGAGGAGGCTGAAGCTCTGATTAAAGCTTACGAGCCCATCAAGAACCACGACGTTCTGGTTCTGCAGTACGAGGAATTGCTGGGTAAAGCCCAGAATGCTCTCGCCATTTCCAAGGAAGAGGCTTCTTCACCCACCGTTTCTGAAAATTCACAATTCAGCTCTTGGTGTACTGAGACCTCTGAAGGCTCTATCAACAATCTTCTTGACGGTGATCCTGCAACCTTCTGGCACAGCACATGGACAGGAGGTTCCGTAGATAACCATACTCACGGTATCGACGTGAAGTACGACGATCCTGTTTCAGGTACCTTCAAGGTTTGGGTGACTCGTCGTAACACCAACACCAACGATGACAATGTGACTAAGTTCAGCGTATATGGTTCCAACGACGAGTCTCTGCTTGAGTCAGGCGCTGAGGAAGGCTGGACCAAGATTGGCGATCAGACCTTGCCTTGGTCAAGTTCTGTTAAGTCATTGTATGCAGAAGAAACCTTCACCATCGACGAGGCTACACCTTATCAGTATCTTCGTTTCTATAACGACGAGACCCGTGGTCCTAACAGCGGGAACAACGACCGTGGTTACTTCCACATGGGTGAATTCAATGTTTATAAGATTACTGGTAAGCAGCAACTGGCCAGCATGGGTGAGGTTGGCGATAACCTGATTGCCGCCATCGCTGTTGCTCAGGCCGCTGATCGTCCTTCCTTGCAATATGATGACCTGTTGGCTCTGCAGGCTGCTTACGATGCATTCACCGCTGTTCTGGTAGATCCTACCGACTTGCGCAATGCTATCCTCAACAACCGCTCTGTCACCAGCGACTATGTTGAGGGCGAGGATCCTGGATACTGGGCTACTTCAGAAACCAAGGATGCTTTGGAAGGCCTTCTTGCTGAGGCTCAGGCCTACAACGAGTTAGGTGCATACACCAAGGAGAAGAACGCAGAATACGTAGAGAAAATCAATGCAGCGGTAGATTCCTACAAGAACTCTCGCAATGGAGTATCTCCAGACAAGTGGTATCTCTTCCGTCACATGAGCCAGGAACAGAGCGAGCAGTACAACATCAGCACTAATTCCACCCTCTACGGACAGATTGTGGCTGCAGGTTATCAGGATGAGGACGGTGTAGCACACTCCTATGATCCTGAGGCAATCCGCACAGGTGTTCAGATGTACTTCTTCAACGAAGACAACGTATCCGATATGGATGCTGCTATGTTCCGTTTCGTTGCCATCTCTGACAGCACTTATGCTATCCAGAACAAGGCCAACGGTCTCTACATCTGCCGTCAGGCTTCAGGTGACATCGTTACCCTCGATCTGACACCTTCTCACTTCCACGTTCAGTCCATTGGTTATGGTCAGAACCTGATCATCATGACAGCCATCGATGGAACGACCTTCAGCGCACCCAACCTGAATGCATGGGCCAACGAAAAGGGTAGCCTCCTGCAATGGTGGAACGACACCCATGCTGGTTGCAACTCTACCTTCTACATCGAAACTGCTGAGGATGTTAATCCTGACGATATCGCAAACACCTTCAAGAAGGACATCAAGCCTGGCAAGATTTATTCTATGTGCTATCCTGTCAGCATCACAGATGTTGAGAACGAGGGCGAGATGTACGCTGTTGCTGGTACCTATACCCAGGACGGCAAGAACTATGTAGGTCTGAAGGCTATCGAGGCCAGCGAGCCAGGTGTTCCCTTCATCTATATCTATGGTGACATCGACAACTTCGATCCTAACG
>CAMKMK010000186.1 GCA_946413885.1 uncultured Prevotellaceae bacterium | reverse complement strand
AAATGATCAGCAAAGGCAGTAATGCTCAGTTCGTAAGTTCCATTGGGAATGCGAGTCACCGTCTGATACATCTTGCCTGCAAAGTTGCTTGGTTTCCAATTCTCATAGAAAGGAGGTACCTCCTTGTTGTTCTTTGCCGTTGATTGAGTCTGGATGTTCTGAGCACCAGTAGTGGAGATCCATCCTGCTGTTCCGCTATCACAAGAACCATTGCTTACAAAGGTTGTCTTTACGGGATTATTCAGACTTGCCCCCGCCACAGCAGCCGTATTTCTACTCAGCACATCCTCTGTCCACTTTACAATCGTCTCGTATTCTTTCTCTGTGATTGGAAGGATATTTCCGTGACGAGGCGTGAATGCGCCACTTGTACGGGTATTGGCTTCCACTTTGAAATTCACGAAATCGGAGGTTGAGCAGAACTGATAGTATCCACTCGTGTAACAGTCATACATGACAACATAACGCTCATCATCAATCAGTTTATAGGCACCTACACCTTCCACAGCCACGTTGGTTTGCTGAATGGCATCGGATATTTTCGTCCATTTACCAGTCAGGGAAGTTGCCGTCACATGGCCCAACCCGCCAGCATTCTCATTCTTATAAAATCCGTGATACGTGTCTCCCACTTTGATGATATTCATGTCAATGGTAGCTGAGCCGCGGTCATACATCCATTTTGGCTCCCCCTCTAAATCTGAGAAATCCTTGTTGGCGTAGCAGTAATACACCTTATCATATTGATTGCTTGAACCCGCTCCAAGAAGCGAGAAATAGAGCATGTATTTCCCAGCCTCTGGATCCCATATCGTCTCAGGAGCCCACACGCGAGTCACTTTGGAGAAATCAGTTCCTGCATACCTCGTGGGGAAATGTACGGTATGATGCTCCCAGTTCACCAAATCCTTGGAACGCATCAATACCAATCCCCGATTCGATGACCATCCTTCAGCACTCATCATGTCTGTAGCCACCATGTAGTAATAGCCATCATCAGTACCACGCAGGATGTGTGGGTCGCGCAGTCCTCTCTTAATGGCTATTGTGTCGGCTTTTATCATCGCATTTCCATCATTCAACACATTGAAGCTGAAGGGATTATCCTTATCTGATACAGCATAGTAAATGTTCTCGTTTGAGTTGCTGGGGAAGTAGGCGAAGAGATATCTCGTGAATCCTTCCGTCTTCTGTGCTACCCCATTCAACGTCAAGGAGAGCATCATCGCAACCAGAGAAAAGAATTTCTTCATATCGAATCTTTACATTATTTAATTAGGGGTCTTATACCAGACGGGGCATCCATTATCCGCTGATTTGATGCTTCCCAGCCTGCAACGTTTTCGATTTACCATTGGGAAAGACGATTTCTGCTGAAGTGCCGTCAGGAACGTTGACAGAGATCTGCAGTTTCTTCTTGCCCTTTTTCTGAATGCTCACCTTTATCTCGCCACTCACGCTCTCAACTGTACAAGCAGCACGATTCAGGTATCCCAGTTGAGGACAAATGCGGAAAGTCTTGAATCCTGGAGAAGTAGGTTCTATGCCGCAAACCTTCTGGCTCAGGATGGTCAACGGGCCACCACTCCATCCATGATTATAGGTTCCCCAGCATGAGTTCACCATCGGCTCACCAGGTTTAGGCTTTGCTCCTTCTGGTAACCAGTTTTCAGGTAAAGTAGTCAACCCAGGGTAATCCAGCATAGGTTTATAGCGTTTGCGGATGCGGTCGAGTCCCTCGTTGGCAGCATCCATCTTGAACAAGGCTTCCAGCACATATTTCTCCATGTAAGGGCTCGCGTGATACTCTTTCGTTAGACACGTCGTCAAAGCAGGATATTTATCCTTCGAAGCCAATCCTGACACTACGGCCAGAGCATTTCCTCTGTCATCTGTCTCACCCTTATAGTCAGGTGAGCGATATCCACCATCTTTCCAGAATCTCTTATCGAAATTTTCCTCCATTTTCTTCATCATGTTCTCAATCTGAGCCGCATCAGTTGTTTTGTTAAGAATTTTCGCAAACTCCAACTCACTCTTCAAGGCAAGATAGTACCAGCAATTCTGTAACAGAAGTTGGTCAATATTGTCGCCCCAATCTCCCCAAAACCAATCGCCGTGACGCAGAATAGCAAGTCCGTCAGCATCCGTCTGCCAAACATCATGCAAATAACGGTGCAGACGAGGATAATGAGTCTTGACAACGGAGAAATCATTACCATAATAACATTGCGTATAAACGCCATACCATCCGCAGGTCGCCAGAATCTGACTGGGCAGCTCCTTGTTCCAGTTTCCAGCAGGCACAGGTGAATACATCACCCCATCAGCACGCTGCCAGTTGAACAACTCGTTCAGTCCCTTGAAACCAAGCTGGGCGCCTTCAGGACTCAGCGAATAATACGTCTCGCCCAACTCGTTGACAGCATCGCCCCACCATTGGCCACGCTCACGGTCAGGGCAGTCCATATAGTTGTCCCTCATCGTGATATAGAGGGTTCTCTGGGCACGTATCCACAATTCATTAAAGAACTCATCATTGCAATTAAAGGGCTCCACGAAGTCACAGCCGTAACCCGTTTGGCGGAATTTCACATCCTCGATCTCCACGCCCTTGGGCAGGATGTACCAAACTTCGTGTCCGTTGAACCATCCGAAGTTCTCGTACTCCTGCTCGCCCTTGCGGGTAATGTACTCACATCGAGGTGTGGGCGAACCGCCTATCATGTGGACATCTGTCTGTATCTTGATGAGTTGGCCCTCTTCAGCGGATTTCAGCTTCATGTAGGGCGTGCATTGACAGTTGTAAGGAAGACGGCAAATCAGCGTGTCGCCGTGTCGCTCCTGACTCAGATACTCCTTCAGCCCCCAGTCTTTCCATTGAGGAATGGGCCTCTTCACCAGTTTCCCCAACGTGCAATTCTCGACATCGATGGGCAGCACCTCTTCCAAATTGTAGGTATAGCTGTTTTTGTACCAACCTTGCTCCTCTTTCCTGGCATCAAAACGAATGTTGCTCTCAGAAATGCGATAGTTTGGCTTTGGCTCACCCGTCTGGTCGTAAGCCCCATAGACGGCACCTCGCCAAGTCTTGTCTGAGCAGATGTCCACCCCATCCGCCCTGGCCTCGAAGAGCAAGCCAGCCGTTCCGCTATTGACGTGACTAAAGCCATTCAAGCCAAAGAACCACGTCAGCACGGCTATCAGGTTCTCTCCAGGCTTCAGATAGGGAGCGATCTCCACCTCATCATAATAGCTCGCATTGGGGGCGGGACCACGTTTCAGCCCACCCTCGAAAACAACCAACTGCTCATTCACGTAAAGCCAGTACTTCGAGTCCGTCGCGATCTTTGCTTTCACAGAAGCAGGCACCTTCTCCACATTTGCCTTCTTGCGCCAGAGCATCCACGTGTTGGGGCGGCTCTGATGATGCTCCAAAGTCAGGAACTGTCCCTTCCAATCCTCTGCCTGTCCCAAGATGGGAAGCGCGAGGAGACCTGTCAACAATAAGTATCTAAGTTTCATAGAAATAAATATTTATACTTAATCAATTGGATTCTGTCACAAAAACAAGCAAGGAGCAACGGTCACCCATCTGCTCCCTGCCTGTTAGAATGTATCCTTCACTCGATAAAAATCGGTAGAGGCAAGCACGTAGGGGGCCTAAACCAGATAGTTGTAGAGCAACAGGCAAATGATTGCGCCAACAACAGAGATGACAAATGAGCCAAGGAAGTTGTCGCTCTTGATGCCAAACAAACCGGCTACGAAACCGCCGACTACACTACCTACGATACCGATAATAATGTTCCAGTACCATGCGTGACTTGATCCCAGCAGCCAGGAAGCACATGCACCTGCAGCCAGACCGTAAAGAATCCATAAGAGAAATCCCATAGCAGTAAATTTTAGAGTTAGAACATATGTTCGATGCAAATATACATCTTTTTTTTATAAAACAGAAATTCTCGCCACTTTTTTTTCAGACCTTCATGAAATTGATGAATCCCCCCACCCCAAGACAATCTTCCCTCAACATGCCAAAATGTAAATATTTATTGCACTCATCACATCAACACGAAAAAGACAACGTGTCGCGTCCCCAAACACAACGTGTTGTCTTCGCGATTTCAACACGTTGTGTTTGCATTTTCAACACGTTGAAATAACATTAGCTTAGTGAACAAGAAGATGGTTTCTATTATATTAATAGTTATGATGATAAAAAAACATAAAATTTTTGATAGTTATTATAATAATGTGTAACTTTACAAACTCTTAGTAACAAAAACGGCAAGAATGAATCGAATCAACAGATGGATAATAACTCTCGTGGCATGCATTGCAAGCATGAGTGCATGGGGCCAAGGAGGTGATGCATCCAAACTGATAATCAACGAGATTCAGGTCTCGAACATTGACCAATACATGGATCCATCCTTCAACTACGGAGGATGGATTGAACTGTATAACCCAACGGATGAACTCATTTATCTGACAGGACTTTATCTCGCGGAGAGCCAAGAGAATTTGACTCAGTTCAAATTGCCCAACGGCATGGGTACCATACCAGCTAACGGGTTCCGTGTGATATGGTTTGATCACAACAGCGCACAAGGGAGTTACAGTTCGGCTGCCATACGTCAGGTGAATTTCAAGCTGGACTGTGACGGCGGAACTATCTACCTGAGCGACAAGACTGGAGAACTGATTACCAGCGTGACATACCCTGAGG
>CAMKMK010000185.1 GCA_946413885.1 uncultured Prevotellaceae bacterium | reverse complement strand
TGACGCGTCCGTTCCATTTGGGAGATGAAACACAAATTGAGTAAAAAGACATTCGCCCTATTGATGTCATTCTGCTGCTGTATGCAGCTGATTGCACAGGAAATGTCCTACTACCGCCAGGTGGAAGGACTGAAGGGAGTTGCCTTGAAGAATGCCTTGCATGACCTGATCCAACCTGATCAGGTTCTGAACTACGGAGGAAAGGGAGAGGGATATACCTGGGAAGGGTTCTACCTTTCGGATCAGACAGAGGAAGGCTACGTTCGCGACCGCTACAGCAACGAGTTACGCAAGTTCAACAACAACCTGACAGCGGTAAGCAACATGAACATCGAGCACGTCTGGGCCAACAGCTGGTGGGGACATGTTGTAAACAATGCATATTGCGACCTCTTCAACCTTTTCCCAAGTGATGCAAATGCAAATCTGCGCAAGAGCAACAATCCCATCGGAGTGGTAGACGGAAAAGTTGCCTGGGAGAATGGAGCCATCAAGGTGGGCAAGAGCAGCAGCTACAACCCCAACAATCAGATTACAGCATGGGAACCAGCCGACGAGTGGAAAGGAGACTTTGCACGTGTTTACTTCTACATGGCAACGTGTTATCAGCACATGCGCGACCTGTGGTGTACTGCCGAAGGACTGCTTACCGTGAATCCTGAATCAGATCTGGTGCTCCAGCCTCAGGTCAGCCAGCTGATGCTCGATTGGGCTAACGAAGATCCTGTGGACGAGATCGAAGAGGAGCGCAACAGGACGGTTCATGGCATACAAGGAAACCGCAATCCCTTCATCGACTATCCCACCCTGAGCAGTTATATTTGGGGCGACAGCACATCACACGCATTCTACATCGACAAGGAATCGTCATCGGCTGAATTGTTTGTCCCCAAGGCTGAAACAGAATTGAATTTTGGTCTCCAATCCATAAAGAAAGGATACGAGACGAATCTTGTTGTCAGAGGCCGCAACTTTACGGAAGATGTTCTCGTCAATGCAGACAATCCAGCGTTTGAACTGGGAGGTACCCTTGTGACTCCTGCTCAGATAACCGATGGCTTCGCCTTGCCCCTGAGAATCTCACCTCAGAATCCTGGTTCCTACAGCACAATCCTCACAATCAGCGGAAGCGGATACGAGCAGACCAATCTGCTGACCATAGACTTCGTAGACGGTATCCCCGCCTATGAGGCTACCGATATCGTTTGCACCGTCTACAATCGTCGCTTCACGGCTAACTGGATGAACTACGAGCCTGGAGCAGAATACACGCTGGAAGTATACACCAAAGATAAGAATGGCACTCATGTGGACTTTGCCACCTATACCACTACGGACACGACCTATCAGGTGAAAAGCGTTAAGTCCAGCACCACCTATTATTATACTGTAAGCATCATTCGCGATGGGGAACTGATTGCAGGCAGCAACGAGATATGCGTGGAAATGCCAGAAACGACACCCGTCTTTAGCGTCAGCCCCACAGAAATCAGTTTCACTACTGTTCCCAACAAGGATAGCGAAGCCAAGCTGGTCAGCGTGACAGCAATGGCCGTGCAGGAATATGTGACTTACGTGAGTGTGGAGGCACCTTTCCAGATCAGCGTAGACGGTGAGGAATGGACTGCCGAGCTCATTCTTGCCGGTAGCGCACCCACGTTCTTCGTCCGACTGTCCGCTCAAGAGGAAGAAGGTGAATATGAGGGTGAAATGGTGCTGACCACAGCTGGTATGGAGGAAAAGGTCGTGACCCTGACCGCCAGTGTGGACGGCCAGAAGTCATTCTTCGAAGATTTCGAGAACGGTACCAAGGGAGCATACGCAACGGCTTCTGTTGACTGCAATGCCAGCAGATGGACTTTCAACAATGCCCTCCTTGCTGCTGACGACAATCGGAATGGCGGCAAGAGTGTAAGAATGAAAGGTGAAGGGTGTCTGGAAATGGAATCTGACAAGACCACAGGATGTGACTCGCTATGGTTCTGGACAGGCCTTTACAACAAGGACAAGGGCGTGAGACTTCGTGTGAGCTATAGCCTGGATGGAGGCGAATCGTGGACTCCTGTCACTCAGGATATCATCGTCGGCTCTTGGAAGCGATATGGTTTTGAAGTGAAAATGGAGGGTGACATCCGACTCAAATTTGAAAACCTGGCTACTGGAAACAAGCGTATCAACATCGACGACGTCCAAATGAGCGACTATTCGCGTCCGACCCGCATTCACGACATTGCAGGGGAAGCGGACACGGACAGGGTGGTTCGCGTCTACACACCAGGTGGCGTATTGGTTCGCAAGGCGCCACGCAGCGAGGCTCTGAAAGGATTGCGGCACGGCACATACATACTGAAGTGATGAGATACTTTATTACTTTATCCTATGACGGTTCGGCTTATCATGGTTGGCAGATTCAACCCAACGGAGTGAGCATACAGGAGACTCTCCAGAAGGCTCTTTCCACGCTGCTTCGCACGTCCATCGAGGTTGTTGGAGCTGGGCGGACTGATACTGGAGTACATGCTGCCATGATGGTCGCCCATTTCGATTTCCCCGCTTCAGAAGAGGATAACGGGCAGCCGCTGGATTGCGCTCAGATGACGTACAAGCTGAACAAGATTCTCCCCCCTGACATAGCCGTGCAGGAAGTGAAACCCGTTGCCGACGACATGCACGCACGTTTCAGCGCCACCCGTAGGACGTACCATTACTTCGTGCATCTCAGGAAGAATCCGTTCCGTCGCTCATACAGCTGGCAACTATATGGGGACATCGATTTCCATCGGATGAACGAGGCGGCAAAGGTGCTGCTGGAGTATCGCGACTTCACCAGCTTCAGCAAGGTAAACACAGATACAAAAACCAACGAGTGTACCATCGTGGAGGCTCATTGGGACGAACTGGAGCCTGGCGTATGGAGATTCACCATTACCGCCAACCGTTTCCTGCGCAATATGGTGCGGGCTATCGTGGGAACCCTGATAGAAGTGGGGCGAGGTAAACTTTCCATCGAGGATTTCCGAGACGTGATAGAACAGAAGAACCGTTGCTCGGCAGGCGAGAGCGTGCCTGGGAACGCACTCTTTCTGGTAGATATAAAATACAATAAGACATCATCATGCTGAAAAGAATCATTTTTGTTGCACTCGCATGGTTCGCATGCACCTCTGGGCAGGCTCAACTGTCCGTCCGCGACATCTTTGCCGCCGCTCCTGACTCCATCTTCCCCTTGATGACGCAAAACAACCGGTTGGACTGTATTGACTTCAAGGAGAACAACATGCAGGCGAGAGTGAAGAATCGCTTAGACCAGTATACCGAGATGACTGATCTGACACAGAACTATCTGCGCATCCAGATGACAGAACACAGCACCGTCCAGATGAGACTCCTGTCGTCAACGGACAGCATCTTCTGCCTTATCAGCACATATCTGGGCCCCACCCCTGACAGCCGCATCACGTTCTACCGCTCCGATTGGACTCAGATACAGATAGATGCCCCGCAACCGAAAGTGGAAGATTTCTGGAATCCCGTTCCAGACAGCCTGAAACAAGCAGCCAGGTTCACCCAAATGAGCCTGCGAGACCTCACGCTCATCAGCATCGATGCCAACCCTGACGAGGAAGCTCGGCTAACCTACACCCTGCAGACAAACGAGTTGGCTGGAGAGGAAAAGAAAATTGCAGAAGAGTACACTCATCCGCTCATCTATCGATGGAATGGCAAAGACTTCTCGCCAGAAAACTGAAAAAGTCTTGAAAAGTGTTGGCGAATAGAAGAAAACTCCCTACATTTGCATATCATCAACGAAAGATAGACTCATGAAACGCCTTTACATGATAGTCGCCCTGACACTGGGATTCCTGCTGACCGCAACGGCCCAGACGGAAGAAAAGCCCATTGCGCCCTACACGTTCGTCAGTGTGCAGGGAGGCATGCAAAACACCTATGACACAGAGTTCGCCTTCGGACGTACCTGGGCTCCAACGGGAACCATCAGCGTGGGTCACTTCTTCAACCCCAACCTGGGAGCACGCATCGGCGTAAACGGAATCTGGGCAAAGTCCAACGCTCCCTTCAGGAACGCTCCCACACAGCAGTTCGACTACAACTACGTGACAGGAAACGCAGACCTGCTCGTCAATATGGTAAGCATTTTCACACGTTCATACTACACTCCCGTCAACCTCTACATAATAGGCGGCTTCGGCATGAACTATGCCTGGAACAACGACGAGGCATTAGACCTGTTCAACCAAGGGTCACTCATCGAGTTTGCCGACAAGGATGGCAAAAAGGCATACAATCTGAGGATGGGACTTCAACTCGAGTTCAACCTCTGCAAGAACCTTGCCCTCAATCTCGAGGCCGACTACAATTATCTGGCAAACGGGAAAACCCGCAAATTCGTGAACGACCACAACCAATTCACGGCCCAGGCAGGTCTCACCTTCAAGTTCGGTTACAAGAAGCCGAAAAAGGAAGAAGTGTGGGCTACGCGCGTGGATACCGTTTGGTTCGACGACATCTCCTACACTCCCCGCGTTGAGGACGGAACCATCACGTGGAACGTGTTCTACAAGATCCGCGAGAGCGACTTCAACGATCCGGACGAGCAGCTGAAAGCCATCGGAGCCTTCCTGAAAGACCATCGCGAGTGTAAGGTCTCCCTGAAATCCTACGCCGACGTCCAGACGGGCAATCCCAAGATCAACATGGGTTACTCCCAGCAACGCT
>CAMKMK010000184.1 GCA_946413885.1 uncultured Prevotellaceae bacterium | reverse complement strand
ACGATGGAGAGAGAGTCCGCATAAGAGGTCATGTCAGTCAACAGAACCAGTACAGTCTCATGTTTCTCCACGGCAAAGTACTCGGCCGCTGTCAGAGCCATGTCAGGAACCAGCAAACGCTCCACAGCAGGGTCTTCTGTTGTGTTGATGAACGAAATGATACGATCCAATGCACCAGCGTTGGAGAAGGTGTTGCGGAAGAAATAATAGTCATCGTTGGTCATACCCATTCCGCCTAAGATAATCTTGTCTGCCTTGGCACGCATTGCCACCAGAGCCATCACCTCGTTGAAGGGTTGGTCAGGGTCGGCAAAGAAAGGTATCTTCTGACCAGACACAAGTGTGTTGTTGAGGTCGATACCTGCGATACCCGTTGCAATCAATTCGCTGGGTTGTTTGCGTCGAACAGGATTCACGCTGGGGCCGCCAATCTCCACTTCCTTTCCTTCAATCTCAGGTCCTCCATCGATGGGTTGACCATAAGCGTTGAAGAAACGTCCTGCCAACTGGTCGCTAACTTTCAAAGAAGGACTCTTGCCTAGGAAAACAACCTCAGCATTAGTGGGAATGCCACCTGTTCCTTCGAATACCTGCAGGGTTACCTCGTCTCCCATGATCTTCACCACCTGAGCCAGTTTGCCGTTGATAGTGGCAAGTTCGTCATATCCTACACCCTTTGCATGCAGGGAGCAAGTAGCCTTTGTGATCTGACTGATCTGTGTGTATATTTTTTGAAATGCTGTTGCCATACCTTATTATATTATAACATTGCCTGCACTTGCTTCTTGAACTCGTAATACTCGTCACTCCTGAAGACAGAATAGTTCATCTGCTTGCACAGGTTGATCAACTTCTTGAAATAATCCACCACATCCAGGAAGGTGTCGAATTGGTCATGTTCTGCCTCGCAAATCTCAGTCACCAGATTCAATATTTCCTCCTGACGCTCCAGGGGAGTCACAGCATCCACCTCATCAAAGGCGTCCTGCTGCAAGATGACAAAGTCGATAACCTCGCTCTTCCAGAAGGTCACATGATACTCTACGGGTACACCATCATCGCCCAAGATGTTGATCTGCTCAGCAATCTCCTTGCCACGCTGCATGCGGGTCTTCAGTTTCATCACCTTGGGAATCCACTCTTCGTTGATGTGTTCCTTGATATATTCAGCAAACTCTGGATATTCCAGATATTTCGAATAGGAGTCAATGGGGTTCACAGCGGGATAACGCTTCTTGTCAGCACGTTCCTGCTCCAATCCGTAGAAGCAGCGAGCCACCTTCTTGGTGTTTTCAGTCACAGGCTCCTTCAGGTTACCTCCTGCAGGGGATACAGTACCCAAGAAGGTGACACTACCCACTTGACCATTCCTTAGATACACGTACCCGGCACGTCCGTAGAAGTTACTGATCAAGGCTCCCAAGTCCATTGGGAATGCATCAGGACCAGGCAACTCTTCCATTCGGTTGCTCATTTCTCGCAAAGCCTGAGCCCAACGGGAAGTAGAGTCGGCCATCAGGAGGACACGCAAGCCCATCGAGCGATAGTATTCAGCCATCGTCATGGCTGTATAGACAGAAGCCTCACGTGCGGCAACGGGCATGTTGCTGGTGTTGGCGATAATGATGGTACGCTCCATCAGTTTGCGACCTGTGTGAGGATCTACCAACTCTGGAAACTCTGTAAAGATCTCAACCACCTCATTTGCACGCTCACCGCAGGCAGCGATGATCACAATGTCTGCCTCGGCCTGCTTCGAGATGGCATGCTGCAACACGGTCTTACCTGTACCAAAGGGGCCAGGAATGAAACCTGTGCCACCTTCCACGATGGGATTGAAAGTGTCGATAGTGCGGACACCCGTTTCCAACAGCTTGAATGGACGGGGTTTCTCGGCATAGTTTGTCATTGCGAACTTCACTGGCCAATGCTGAACCATATCCACATTGATATCGTTGCCTTGCTCGTCTGTCAGCACAGCCACCACATCGTGAATCCTGTACTTTCCGGCTGTCACGATACTCTTTACTACAGCCGTACCCTTCAGTTGGAAGGGAACCATGATCTTCAGGGGTTGATGATTTTCCTCCACCTCGCCCAGCCAATCACTCTCTTGTACCTGATCGCCCACCTTTGCCAAGGGAACAAAGTCCCACTCGCGCTCTGCATCCAGAGGCTCAGTGTACTGGCCACGCTTCAGGAAGACACCTTCCATCTTGTCCAGATCGTTCTGCAGACCATCATAGTTCTTACTCAGCATGCCAGGACCCAACTGGATCTCCAGCATGTGGCCGGTGAATTCAGCCTCAGCGCCTACCTTCAATCCACGAGTGCTCTCGAAGACCTGAACGTACACATCCTGGCCGATGATCTTGATAACCTCAGCCATCAGGCGGTCTCCTCCCGTCGTAATGTAGCAAATCTCTCCCTGCATCACAGGACCATCCACACGGAGAGTCACCATGTTGGAAACGACGCCACTAACAGTTCCTTTTGTCATTTTATCTATTTATTGTTTTTTCTCCTTAAACTAATTCTTTTCCTGCGATCTGCTCGCTGGAGCGCAGATGAGTGTATCTGCCACGACTGGCAGCAGCAGTCTTTGCCTTGAATTCATCAGGCACCTTAGCCTCGCCACGCAGTTCATCAATGATGCGCTTGAAGGTCTCCCTGCCTTTCTCAGGGTCAAGCTTCTCCCAGCGGTGAAGCATCTGCAATTTGCACAGATAGGCAAACACGGATTCGATGCTGAAGGGCTCAAGGAAAGTCTTGTCGTCCAGCCAAACCCACTTGAAGGCATCGATGCGCCGTTCCTTTTGGACAGGATCAGGCTCTTCCACGATCTTCATAAGCTCCTTCACGTAGTCTAACTCGTTCGAGAGGTCGAAATCCTTTGTCTTGTTGCTCAGGATCATCTCCGTCACGTTGTTGTCCCCCTGGATAAAGTCAGCAATGCTCCATCCGTTCTGACGGGCTATCATAGCCGTCAGGATGTTGTTGATGTCCAACTGCATCGAGTACCACTGTCTCATCATCTTGTTAGGGCACTTCATCGCATACTGCAGATACTGGTACATCATCTCGTCTTCAGCATAGAACCCACTCTTGTCCTTATTATAAGAATAGCTACGCGCGAACATACTCATGAAAGCAGGATAGCGATGCACGTTGAAGTTCATCTCGCGGGCCGACGTCAGCAAGTCCTGATACTGCTCCTTTGTGAAGTTTCCAAACAAATCCAGTTCAGCGTCAGGGTCCTTCAGTAGCTTCACCACGTTTCTGCAATCCCAGTAAAGGTAGAAGTAGAAAAGAAGCTTCTTGTCAGCCTTGCTGAGAACCTCCTCACACTGTTCCCTCACGTCCTGAAGGGAGATGCTGGATGTCCTGTCGGAAAGATTGATTTCCGGCAAACCAGCCACCATGCAATAATAATTTCCCATCTGGTACTTTTCTTGATTCGACAATGCCTAACCCACGCTCTCACCAAAGTCCTTCCATTGACTTGCCTCGCACCTCCTTCATCCAAAGGTCAGGCCCAGCCACGAGAGACGGAGAGCGAAGAGTCAGAACAGCATATCCACCAATTGTGGACGCAGAAAGTTCTTGAAATAAGTCTCGAATTCCTCCTTGCCGAAGTTCACCTTATAGCTTCCGTCGGCAGGTGAGATGCTCAGCAAGGTAGGCTTGCCGGAAACCTTCTCGATCGTCACTCCCTTATCCAAGAGATCCTTGGCGTGAGCCGTAAAGTAGGCTTTAAGGCCGTCTGCCTCGCTGCTGCTGATCACGATAGGCTCATCCTTGGCCCACTTGCTTGCCAGCGTCACAGCGAACTGCCCCAGGAAGTCCTTATCGCCTGTCATTCCTGCAACAGCCTTCTCCACCACCCCACTCGTCAGCACATTGACTATCTCGCTTTTCAGGGCGCTCATGGCCTGACCCGTGTACAATTTCAACTCGTTCTTCGTGTTGGCACTCAGCTCTGCAGCCTTCTTCTGAGCCTGAGCCTCGATGCCCTGAGCCTGCTCCCTGGCTTCCTCCAGTATCTGTGCAGCCTTCTGCTTAGCCTCATCGATGATGCGGTCGGCCTCAGCCTGACCCTTCTCCACACCCTCATGGTAGAGTTTTTCGGTGAGTTCTTGAATCTTTTCCATGCTATATTCTTATGTGATATTTCTTGCTTCTTTTACCTTTGGTAAAGGGAAATCCCCTTTTTGCGCTGCGAAGGTACAAAATTCCGCTCACATTTCCCAATTTAGCATCCACTTTTTCCACTTTCTAACGGTCCAAGTTGGGAAAACGAACAAGAAAAGAGCAAAAACAGCAATGTTTTACGTACTATGATTAAAAAGGTCAGTAGTTTTTCTGCATCTTAGCTCAATAGTAAACAGTTTATGTTTTCTTCTGCCAAATTTGTATTTATGGGGCAAGTCAGCAAAATTCTCATTGGACAAATCTCTCTAAATTGGTACTTTGTGACATGTGACTTTGTGACATTAAGCACCTACAATACTTGAGCTTGACCACGTTCGGCAGGGTTCAAAAACAGTTTTGGCTCTACTCTAACTTTATCGCAAATTTAAGGAGGTCATTAAGTGCAAAAATAGTCGGAGTAAAATTTTATTATTATATATTATAATATATAATAATAATTCTTTATTGATTAAGGTATCCTGCACTTCTGCAAGGTGCTTATTGTCACAAAGTCACATGTCACAAAGTGAACAAATTCTGCATTCTCCCCTTCACAGCTC
>CAMKMK010000183.1 GCA_946413885.1 uncultured Prevotellaceae bacterium | reverse complement strand
TGTTGAGTTGCCCGACTCAACGTGTTGTCTTTGCGATTTCAACGTGTCGCGTCTGAACAAAAAAATTTTTGAAATCGCATACAAGCCTACATGCCTACATAAATTTGCTTTAAGTCAAAGAATATCAATCAAATACAATCTTTCAAGCCTACATAAAGCCTACACAAAGCCTACATGATACCTACATGAAATCGTACTTCGTAAATCGTTAAATGGTAAATGCCTGTATGTAGGCTCCATGTAGGCTTTATGTATGCTACTATATGCCGTAATCCATTTATTTGCAGAGTTTTAAGACAGTTTTATGTAGGCATGTAGGCTTATTTCACTTAAAAAAAAAAAAATATTCAAAAAAAATTGCAGGCTGTAGCGGACGGATTTGACAAATAAAGTCGAAATATCAGAACTTGACCTTCTGGCTGGTACCATCGCTGTAACGAAGGATACAGATGGAGCCAGGTTGAGGTGCTGACAACTGCATTCCTGAAAGAGAACAGGTTCCGACACAGGTTCTTTCAGCCTCAGATTCAGGTTGTTCAACGGATGTATCGCCCATATCCTGAAGATACTTAAAGTTGTTGGCGATGATTGCCTTTACGACGGTCGCTCCCATCGTGGCATAGCCTGCAGATTCGTCCACTCCAACATAATCCATCAAAACGATTCCTGTAGGACCAGCCTGATGAGTCTCATCTGCGAGATACTCCACGATTGCCTTGTTGGTATAAGTCGCATTGTCGCGATAACCTTCGCTGAGAGAAAAGCCCAACGAGTTCACTTTGGAATAGGCAGAAGCGAAGTTGAGGTACCAGACGAGGGAGGATGCAATCCTATTCTTGTGAGTGCTGCCGTATTCGAGCAGTTCGAGCAGGGCTTTCAGTTTTATGGTCATGCTGCCTGGCTCGTAGGTCTCCCAATAGTCTTGAATATAGATGGGAGAAGTCCTGGAAGATGTGGTTCCTGGGCCAGTCACCGTTACTTGCGTGCGACGTGACCAATCGGCTGAACCCGTCCAGTTGTTAAGGAATCCTCCAATGGGTTGGGATGCGTACTTGTCTCTACTCAGGACAAGGATTTTCCCGCGTACCTCTGAGAGACGAAGCGCGCGCTTGAAGTTCACAAGATAATCTTTCAGTTCGTCACTCTTGAGCAACTCCAGTATCCTTGCATTATAAATGGCGTGGTTGGGATCATCTATCACGTCACCATCCGTCTCGTGGTTCAGGTGGATAACGATGAACTCTGATGGATTGGCTATAAGCGAGTCGCGCATCTGGTAGAGAACCTCGTCGAAGTGTAACTTGGTAGCGCAGATGCCATGATTGAGGTTCAAGTGGTCTGCATGGACGCAAGGGCGCATGTCGAAAGCACGAATGCCGATGCTCCATTGCTCAGCGAAGGTGAGGTCCTGAGTGCGTGCGAACATCTCGCCCAGTTGCTCGTAGGCACTCTGCCATCCGCTGCCCGTCGAGGCATCATGTGAGCCAGGAATGGAAAGAGCTGCCACGTAGGTGTTGTCAGGTATCCTGCCCATCCAGTTTCCGCTGTAATCCTTACCGACGCCTGCCTCCTGGGCATACAATCCCAGGCTCACGACAGCCAACCAAATGGCTACAAAGATTTGTCTGAAGTGCCTCATCTTAATGCCTCCCTTACTTCATCAATTTATAGATGAGACGCTGAAGCTCGGACTCGAAATCATCTGCAGGATAAAGCAGCCAATAGTTGTCGGCGTGGACGGTATCGAAAGCTATGCGGCGCACACGGCTGGCATTCTCGAGGAGCGAGAAGAGCTGGGTGCGAGGGATGAGGAAACGCGGATACACATAATTGTTCGTATATACGTTGGGGGATTGCCCATTGACAATCCGTACATTATTATTAATGGGACGGATCTTGTCGGCAATATCCTCTGGGTCTCCCTCGATGGGCCTGACATCCATTCCATTGCGGGCCGTGAGGAGAAGCTCGTCTCCATCGCCCAGGAACATCACGTTGCGCCCAGCGCGATAATCATCGACAAGAGCATCCACACGAAGTGGCACTATGAGGCTGAAAAGCGTATCTGACACCATTTCGAGGCGAGAGATCTGAGCACGAGTCCCATCGCCAACACGCCCCACAAAGAGTTTGTTGGACTGGACACCCTTATGACGTCCTGGCAGGGTGTCGTAGTTGATGGAATGCTCCTTGGGAGTCAGATTGACGGTAACTTGAGTGAACTCGCGCAATTTGTGGGTGATGGGGTAAAATCCAGCAGCCAACACGCGGATAGAGTTCTTTTGCGGGTTGGTGAAAGTAATGCTGTAACGCCCTTGGGAATCGGTTCGAGTCTGATGAAGGATACGATGATCCTTGTTGATCTCCATCACGATGGCATCTGCAACAGGCACACCCTCGCTGCGCACCAAGCCAGTGATACGGGTCTCTGCAAACAATGAGCCAGTAAAAATGACGGTTAGGAATAAATGAAACAATCTTCTTTTCATAGTTGCTGTACTAAAAATCCAAGGCAAAGATACGTGTTTTTTTTCTAAATAAGCAAAAAAGTTTTCCCATAAGGGAAATATTACGTAACTTTAACTATGTTGAAGGGACTGCCATTTGGGAATCCTCAAACAAAAATATCCTCTTTTTCTTTGGATTTCCGCTCACTTAATCGTACCTTTAACTCTGTTGAAAGTACTTCCGTTCGGGAATCCCCAAACAAAAATATCTTATTTTTCTTTGGAATTCCGCTCACTTAATCGTACCTTTGTAACAATTATTAGAATTTGTCGAAAGAAATCTACAGAAATTGATGAAAATACGAAGGATACTGGCGATATTGCTGACGATACTGTGTGTGGCACAAAGTCCAGCTGTGCTGAGAGAGAAGGACCTGGCCAGGACGCTGGGCGTGCTGAGGGCTGAGCTACAGATGAGCTACGAGAAGCAGAAGCAATTCATGGCGATGTATGAGCAGCAGGGCGCGACGCAGCATCAGCGGCTGGTGAACTACATGCACAAATGCGAGCAGATAAGCCTGATGCTCTATTCGCAGACGACAGAGAACACCTTCGACATGGCTTATGCCTGTCAGCAAGCGATCAACCTGTTCTCTGAGCTGAACAACCAGAACGGCAAGATGAATCAATACGACAAGATCATCGCAGGCTTGAAGATTGAGCTGGAGCGCTATGATTCTCTGATCGTTTCGCTAAAGAGCATGCCTCCCGTCATAGCTGATAACGACAGCGTGATCAGCGCCAACGACAGCATTCTGCTGCAAGCCATCGACTCGCTTTCCAACAATACGGATGTCACGAAACCCGTCGACAGCACCCTGACCGCCAGCATGATGCCCTCGCTGCCTAACGAGAATATCAGCGAGGAAGAAACTGAGGACGAAGAGCCCAACTTGCCTCTCTATCTGACAGGGGAGCCGTTGAAGGACAGAATTGCCTGCCTGAGATACGCTGAAATCATTCGAAACAACCTGCAGAAATTCCTGGAGAGCATGGAGGCGGAAAACTCGTACTACAAGAGCGTGAGGACTAAGGTACTGGAACTCAACGCGTTCGCCCAAAGCCGATATAAGATTCTGCAGGACAACATATTCAAGAATGGGAGCAGCAACTACTTCTCCATGCTTTTCACCCTGCCGATGCAAACCCGTCGAGCCGAACGTGCATGGGAGACCAAGTACAAGCCCTTTGCCGGCCATAGTGCCATCTACTCGGAATGGCGTGGTGCTTCCGTCCTCTTCATCAGCGTGTTCCTCGTAATGTACCTCGCTATCGCCTGGGTGCTGAGCTACGTTGCCCTGAGGTGGCTGTTGCCTAAGAAATGGCGAGGCAAGGATTTCCGGCTGAAGCGCGAAATGCTCAACAACGTGGTTGGCATCGCTCTCTTCGCCATCATCGTGATGGTGGTACGCACCTTTACCGACCGCAACTTCATCCAGATGGGCACACGCCTCATCATCAACATGGCTTGGCTCTTGGAAGTCATCTTCTTGAGTCTCTTCATCCGACTGAAAGATGAGCAGATGCGTCACGCCGCCATCATCTATATGCCCTTGATGCTGCTGGCCTTCATCGTCATCCTGTTCCGCATCGTACTGATTCCCAACGCCATCGTGAATCTCATCTTCCCTCCCATCCTCTTGGGATTCACCATCTGGCAACTGGTGCTGTCGAAGCGGCATAGGGAAGGTCTGCCTTTGCTAGACGTGGTGTACAGCCACCTGACTACCGCCGCCATGATCATCTCCACTCTTGCCGCCTGGACAGGTTACTGCCTGCTGGCTGTGCAGGTAATGGTTTGGTGGACATTCCAATTGGCTGCCATCATGACCATCACATGCTTGTATGACCTGATGGAAATGTTCGAGAAGAAATACCTGATCTATCACGTGCGTCCTGACCTTAAGAAAAAGGAGGAGGCTGGAAAGGACATCAGCGCAGATGTGAAAATCATGTTGGACAAGATGCAACGCGGCGAATATGTCACCCAGACCTGGTTCTACGACCTCTTCAACCGCACCTTGGTACCCATCTTTGCAGTTGCCTCCGTATTGGTGAGCATTTACTGGGCTGCCAAGACTTTCGAGATGACGAGCATCTGCCACCGTATCTTCTTTATGGACATCGTACATCAGACCAACCTCATACGCATCTCACTCTACCGCATCTGCGTGGTAGTGGCGCTATGGTTTGTTTTCCGCTATCTCAACTACATCATCTGCAGCTTCTACAGCTACTTCCGCCGCAA
>CAMKMK010000182.1 GCA_946413885.1 uncultured Prevotellaceae bacterium | reverse complement strand
TCAACACGTTCTTTCTCCCCTTTCAACGTGTTGTCTTTTTGCATATATGCAGAAAAGAAGATGCTGGAGGGTTTTTACCTATTTGCTGTTCATTCGTTCGTTGGTCGTTGAGTCCTTCTATTTGCTCCAAAGCAGAGTGCCGTCAATGGCTTGCCCTTCTGCTTCTACGCTGATCTGGGTAGTGCGGGAGTTGTTATAGAAAGTAATGCGAGCCTGTCCGTTCTCGTCAAGTTGCAGGTTGGGATTCCAGTAGAGAGTACGGCGATAATCTGTAGGCTCTGGCGGAGTCTGCTTTGAGTAGTCAGGGGAGTAAAAATCTGTGGGATAGGAGAAACCTGAGATGGGAATGCATCGGTCGGCAAACACCATGTGACGCGAGTGGTCAGGATAAGGATATTGCGCAATGTAAATATCAGGCAGGTTAGTTCCTCTGTAGCGGCGATTGCCTTCCAGACGAGGACTGTAATCCGTGTAGACAACGTACTTCTCGATGGCTCCCACACCCATATACTGTTTTCTTTCCTCGTTTGACATGCTTTTGAGGAAAAAGTCAGCCGTATAGGACTTCAGATACTGAGGAGCATAGGTTGAATCTCGCGATATGTTGTCTAGCCCTTCGATGGTGCGACGAGTAGGAGATATTCCATAGCGGGCTCGGATACGTGAGTCTGGTCTCGACCTGTCTGTATTACCTTCAAGATCCATCATGGGGGTTGATAGGGCATAAGGATAGTCGAATCCCAGATCTCCAAAAAGGGTACGACCCAAACGATCAATGCCTGGCAAGACAATGCCTGCATCAGTCATCAGATTCTCTGCTTCCAGATCGCCCAGCAGTAGTGCAGGTTGTGACTCATCCAGCTTCCTCAAGCCACTGAAACGTGCCCGCACAGGAACCTCGCGCAGTTGATGGATGGTGTCGCCTAATAGGATGGGAACCATAGGGTCGTCATCGGGTAGCTGACTCAAGTGGGTCTGGTAATAGGTGTAGGGATTCGTAAAACGAGGATAGGGGTGATTGATGCAGAGCATACAGGGCTTATCCTCATCTTCGAGGACGAGGGTTTCTTTGGTTTTGCGTGCCTTCTTTAGGTCTCTCTTGAAGTCCTTATCCCTAAAGATGTCGATATAGAGAACATGCGGACTAAAAGTGCGGGGAAGCACCTTCTCGAACCTGTTCCCTAAGGTCATGAGCCTTTCTTTGACAGGAATGTTAGTGGACAAGTTAACCATTTCCATATTCAAAGTCACTTCCTTTCTAGGGTCTGACGCCATTTCCCGAGCATTGAATCCGTCTGGTGTGAGAGGGCCTGTCCTATCTTTGTCAGACCGTTCCTCCTGACTCATAGGCTTCTCTTCTTGTTCTTGGGCTTTTTCTTGGGCTGAGGATTCACTGTTACGAGAAGGGGCATTTGTATAAGGATTATACATTTCATAAGGATTATACATTTCAAGAGCATTTTGATTGGCTTCGATGAACGTTGTTTTCAACTTCTCATCGCTGAAACTTATATTGTAAACTCTCCCTTGCAGGATCTGTGTCTTCTCACGCGGTTGGGTCATCATAAAGGCATCCTTCACTGCCATCTCGTGCCAGTCGAAGCGTCGCCATCCCTGAGTCATCATCAGCAGGTCGAGTGCCTGACGATGCTCCTTGTCGTCCTGCTCAAAGAACCATCCTGGTTGGGGCACGAAACCACGTATCTCGCTGCTCAGGAGCATCTCCGTCAGGATGCTTCCATTATCGAAAAGGTGATCTGTGTAGAACTTGTCGCGCACAGCTATCGAGGTCCAGCTACGCGCTGTTCCCTTGTGCATGCTGGGAGCTGAGACACTGAGTTCTATGCGCTCATAGGGATTGTATTCCTTCTTACTCCCTAACACGAGCAAGGTGGGTTCACCCAATCCCCTTCGACTAACGAAGAGCAAACGATCTGCCCATACGTGTCCCGTCTCATCAAAGACGGTCACCTGGTTTACCCCTTCCCTAAGGGAAGACGAGGGTATCTGTATCTGACTGTTTTTTTCTGACAGAGGGCGGAAGACTTCAAGTACTCCTTCGTGCATCACGGTCATGCCCAGACTTGAGAGGACGAGTTGGCCGGCCACACTGATATGTATCTCAAGTCTGTCGTCAAGCCAGTCTACCTTGAGCGCTACACCTTCCTCCTGAGGTTTAGGTAACTTCTCCTTGACCTTGTCGCCATCGGGAGTAACAAAGATTACTTCGCGCTCCATACCTTTCTCGGGAGTAACGATGAAGACACCCCTCCCTCGATTCACCACAGGATAGCTTTCTTTGCCTACCTGTAACGCTCCTTTGGCCCATTCTCCGTCGCTCCACACGGCCTCGTAGGCTACACGGCAAGGCACGCCAGCTACCAAGTTTCCTCCCTCTGGATAGAGTGCAAGCGTCAGTTTGTTGGGTTCAGGATCTTTGGCAAAGTAGCGACGCATAGGCCGCATGGTCATGTTGCGATTGAACTGCACTGAGTCCGCCCTTTTGTCATAAACAGGGAAAACGCGGCTGTAGAGCTTGTCGTAGTCGCGGTAATAGTTGTGTTCCAACTCCTTGCTCAGGAACCAACGTTTAGCCTCTCTCGAGTGTTCATGCTCGTGGAGTCCCCAGTTAAGTTGCCATCGGGTGTAGGCACGAAGCTCATAGAATCCGCTGTATTGTACCAGATGATTCAGCACAAAGTTGCCATACCCATGTCCGTTGCGCATCTGTATTTGCTTCCTCTCCACCAGATAACCATCCTGATTGAGCAGTTCCACGTATAGCAGGCCGCTCACTGAGGATGGGGCATCATATTCCGTACTTCGCGTGTAGGCAGTGAACCAGATGGTGTCACCCTGGAAGTAGCAGGTGTTGTCCATGTGGATGTAGACCTTTTCTTGTGGAGTCTGTGTACCAAAATGATAAAGCTGGTCACATAGCTGCATCAATCTGGGATTATCAGTATGGGCGGTATCAGGTTTGAAGAATTCTCGCATTCTTGCTCTGGTCAAATTCGATGAATATCCGAAAGCAATCCGTTCCTCTTGGGCTGTGCGTTTCACCACCTCATATTCATCCCACAAAGGTGAATTGTCCCCCACATCCTCTATGGCGTCCATCATGTTGCCTCCCATTTGGATGCCTTTTTCCTTCACAATTTCTTTTTCCTTTACCTTGAAAGCCAAGGAACGGAATTGCATGTTCTTGTTGCCTCCCAAGATAGAAAGGTGACTCACCTCAGTCACTCCGTCACTATGGTCGTACTCTATGTGTACTTTCATCTCTGTCGGTGCCCGCACAAAAACATTTTTGTGTAAGACTCGCTGATAGATGTTTGCCACTTCACCGTCGAAACGCAGCAGGTGGCAGGTGGCTGAGTCTATATAGACAGTACCAGAAAGAATATGCCAGTCTTTTTTACTGGAAGGAAGTTTCTCGTTGAAATCCAAATCTATTTTATAGATTCTCTGACCGTCTTCTCCCGTCAAGGAGGTTCCTGAATAAGTGTAGAATTTGCGTGTGGTAGACATCTTCTCCAAAGGCTTAACTGTCTTCAGCCAACGATATGAACCAACTGTTGTGGGACCAATCTCAGAGAGAAGATGCATGTTAGTGGATTTCATCCCCAATTCGCTCTCGCCTCCTGCCCCATCTAATCCTCGAATGCCACTCAAGACGCGCAGGTTGTGCAGATTGATGGCAGAACCGGTTCTTATGAAAGCTTCTACCAGTTCATTATTCACGCTGTCGCTAATCACGGTACGATAGAAATACATCCCTTCTTTCTGCGCATAAGATTTCGCCTCTTTGTTTAACAGTTTTATCGCCTTTGACAGAGCCGACTGGACAGGAGCAGGCAGGACGGTCAATTCTTGAAGTTCTCTCACCGTAGGGCTCATTCGGATGACGGAAGGAACATTGCGAACATCAAATTTGAGAGACTTGTACCCAATGCAACTCAGGCGTATTGTTTCATCGTCTTCCACACTTATTCTGAAGTCGCCTTCCTCATTACTCAACGTTCCCTTTCCCTGAGATACATACACCGTCACATACGGCAGAGCCTCCCCTGTCTCGCTGTCCGCCACATGGGCAGAAATTGTCTGCTGTGCCCAGCTGTTGAGAGTGAGCAAGCAAAATAAGATACTGAAAATAATGTGTCTAATCATTTTTTCTTTATTTATTCTACCCATAAGACGCAAAATGAACGCAAATATAACACTAAAAATGTGTTTTTCCCTATTTTTCATGCATTTTTTGATGTAAAGCCACGAATTGTCTTGTTTCTTGAGAATTTCATGACGACGAGAATGTATGTGAAGCAAATATTATTTATTCGTATCGGATTTCTTTTGCTCCTTTCTAACATAGTTTCATCACACTATGCACAAAGTTTCCTAAAAAAAGTGTGTTTGTGTTGAACAAAACAAAAAAAGTTATAACTTTGGGGAACAATTAACAAAAATAAAAACAGAAAAACATGACTACAGAAGAAAGAATAGCGAATGCGCTTAAGATAGCCACTGACACGAAAGTATTTGAGATGGGTAGCAATATCCTGCATTTAGTACCCAATTTTTTCAAGGAATTATTTCCCAACCGCACAGCCATCATCGTAGCTGACATGAATACTTGGCGAGTGGCTGGTGAACGCGTTTACAAACTGATGATGGATTCTGGACAGGAATGCGGAGTTTTCCTTTTCCCCGATACGGAGTTTCATGCCGATTGGGACCATATTCAAACTGTAGATGCCTTGTTGGATCAGACGGGATC
>CAMKMK010000181.1 GCA_946413885.1 uncultured Prevotellaceae bacterium | reverse complement strand
CAGTCTATTTACCTTAACAGTTCGTCTTTTAGAATGTATAACCCCATTGCCATGGTGGTCATGAAAAGCATTGTTATTACGATGAACATCCGTTTGGGACCTGCTGGTTTCACGGGCACAGATGCTCCTTGCAACGTGGTAAATGCTGGAGTACTCTCTTGTACACGTGCTTTAGCAGCTTCTCTTTGGGTGACCACTGCTGTGTATGTTGTGTACTTTTGCTCCATCTCTTTTTGTAAGTTGTCTAATCGATTATTATATGTAGACATCGTTATATTCAAATGAGAATCGGAATATTTACTATAATTAACACAAGCTTCTTCATATTCCAATTTCGCTTCATCCGCAAGTTTCTGGTAATAATCTAAATCGAACCGTGCTTTGGTGGTTCTGTATTCAGTTATGAAATTCTGCAATTTGATTCGCGTCGCATCCGCTACTTGCCGACAAATGAGGGGATCTTGTGCATTAACTTTTATAGTAACTAAGAACGTTTTCTTGTCGAACTGGAAAGAAATGTTGTTGCGAACCAGTTGCATCAATCCGTATTCTTTCCTACTAACAAAATATGGATCGTATTCCCCTTGTGCACCTTTTACTTCTTTCTTTTTGGGTATTAATTTCTTTAGTTTTGCCATCCACCTTTTCCAGAATGCCTGTTTCTGGTATTTCGCAAGATACTCGTGGTATGTCGTGTCGATTTCTCCATCAACACTTGTCACATGAATATCAAATAGATTAGCTACGAAACCATTGTCCTCCATTAAATCTGGGTAAAGGAGTGGAGATATGGCATCTGAATGACCCGCATCGCCAAGATTCAGGCCTATGCTTGAAGCCAAGTCTCCAAGAGAACCCATATCCATAGCAGATCCAAGTTCTGGTGCTATGCGTGTGGTTGTGGTGTAATAGCGAGGAACAAAAAGAAGCAAGCCATAGGTCAAAATGAATACAATGCCCCATAACTTGCAGAAGTTCTTTCTATTGCTCCATAATTGTAAGAATATCTTTTTTAAATCTATTACATCTGATCCCTTTTCCATAATTCCTGAGCCTTTATTTAATAATACTCATCAAAGCCACAATCACGCTTGCCAAAGAAGCACCTCCAGAAGTGATGGCCATAACCTCTGCTGTACTCATACGTTTGCCCTGAGTTTTGGTGGGAACGACAATCTCACTACCTGGCTGAATTGCCTTGGTACTGCGATGATTGATTTCCTCTACTGATCCATTCATGTTGATGACATATACACCTTTCTTCTTGGCACGGTTACCATAACCACCTGCACGTTTGATATAATACTTCAGACTCTCACCTTTCTTATAATTCATGCTGATGGGATAACTAACCTCACCAGTAATTTTCACCGTATTACTGTATTGAGGAACAGTCAAGCGGTCTCCTTCGCGAAGTACAATATCATCCAAGCCACCAGGAGTCTCGAGTGCCTTGTCAAGATTGACAGCTACAGGATAAGTATAACCCAAGTCCATCTTTAAAGACAAGAGAGAGTCTGCCTGAGCCATATTGTAAGTCTTCTCTGATTGCATAGCTTCTTCATACATCTGAATTTGAGCCATACGTAACGAACTCTCACGTTGATTGCGTTCTTCCTCTGTAAGACGTCTGGTCAGACGTGCACCTTTAGCATACGCCAATGATGAGAGACCTCCTGCAGCCTTGATAAGATCGCTAAGGCGATAGTTCTGACTGGTCAGGGCATAATCTCCTTCAAAATTGACACAACCACGTACAGTGACACTCTGTTGCTCACTATATCCTGGACTTTTTCGAACAACTACCTCATCATAAGGATTTAACTTGAAGTTTTTGTCACTGGATTTCAATCCGTCGTTGAGAGAGAAACTGAAAGTCTCAGCTGTTATTTCTTCGTTTTCTGTTGCCTTCTCGTTTCGAATACGTCGGAAGACATCCACCTTGGCCATAGAAGCTGCGTCAGTAAGACCACCTGCCTGAAGAATAAGATCCTCGATAGAAGTGTTCTCAGCATACTGATAAGTTCCAGGATACATAACCTCACCACTGATCTTTAATGTTTGCTCACCATTCATGTCTATCTTACTGGGAATGAAGAGGACATCGTTCTTCTTCAAAGGAACATCTGCCGCTGTGCCATCCATGATACCTTCCAAGTCCAGAGAAATCATTTCGAGAGTGAGATCCTCTTTCTGACGATGCATGACAGCTCGACTGGTGAAAGCATCTTCACGCAAACCATCAGCAGCTTGAAGCAAACCCTTCACACTTTGGATATTGCCTTCCAACTGGAATTGGCCAGGATGTATGACAGCTCCCCGCACTTCAACCATATTGCTGAAACGAGGTATGACGCTATCTACATAAATTGAGTCTCCATCAGCTACGTTAAATCCATTCATCTTGAATTCATCGATGGTATGGATGCTGTACTCTGCACCTTTCTTACGAGTCAAACGAACGTTTCCCGTATAAGCATCACCCGTGAATCCACCAGCATAGCTAAGAACTTGCTTGACACTCTCAGTAGATTTCATTTCATAAAACATGGGGCGTTTCACCTTACCACGCACATTGACAAGACAATCATACGGCCCCACAACAATAACATCATTGTCTGTCAAACGGATATCACCAGCTGTGTTGCCATTGAGTAGATAATCATATACATCAATGGAAGCAACAATCTTGCCAGCACGATAGACCTTAATGTCGCGCAAAGTTCCAATATCACTGATACCTCCTGCCGCATACAAGGCATTAAAGGCTGAACTGAGACTGCTCAATGTATAAGTTCCAGGCATTTTAACCTCACCCATCACCTGCACAATAATGGTACGGGTCTCTCCCACCGAAAGATTGAAATGACAATCTGAATAGAACTGACCCAACCTGGACCTAATGACCTCCTTTGCCTTCTGTACGGTAAGTCCTGCCAATTTAATCGGCCCTACACCATCCACTACTATATAACCATCAGGACTGATGACACCCTCGAAAGTCTCTTGACTTGCGCCCCACACATCGATAATCACATTATCACCCGCTCCCAAGCGATAATTGGAAGGTGTAGCCATATTTTGGTTGGGTTCGAAAGTAAGGAACTGGTTATTGAAAATATTGCGACCAAAAACCTCACTCTCGTCTTTGAAAAGATTCTGATAGTAAATCAGAGAATCAATATCCATAAACCCTACTTCGTCGTTAAGTTCCTCCTCACGCTGAATACGAGTTTTGAACCGATTCTCGTTTTCCTCTCGTTTAGAACGTATCATGTAACCATTCTGCTGCTGAAGTTGGTCCAAAGCCTTCTCCTTGTTAGTACGTAAACGATTGGTACTTGTTTTAGATTTATTTTGCACCATCAGATCAACTGCTCCCAGCTGAGATTGTTGGGCCTCGTACTTCTTGCGGATTCGGCGCAACTGATCAGGCGTGACACCCCTCTGGAGAAGTTTCGAAACTATAGTTTGTTGGTTCGAACCTTTTTCCATCTCAGTCTGCACAAATTGAATGACAGCATCGTCAGACATGGATTGGGAAAAAGCACAAAAGGCACTCAAAGAGAATGCCAACATAAGTAAAATTTTTCGAATCATATTAGAATTTCTTACCATAAACAATATAGCGGACAGTAGTAAATACAATCTTCACATCCAACCAAAGTGATCGCTTCTTCAGGTATTCCAAATCCATCTGCAAACGAATGAGCATTTTCTCCATCGTATCAGTATATCCGTTGTAGATGGTGGCCATAGAGGTTAATCCAGGACGCATCAGATAAATATATTCGTAATCTGGATTAATTGCCATTATCTTATCAATGAAATACCTTCGTTCAGGACGAGGACCCACGAAAGACATATCACCCACCAAAACATTCCAAAGTTGAGGCAACTCGTCTAGATGATGCTCACGAAGGAACTTTCCAACTGGAGTCAAACGATCGTCTGATTTGCGAGCTAACTGAGGAGTACCTTCAGACTCACTATCCATTCGCATCGTACGGAACTTGAGAATGTAGAAAGGCTGGCCATGATAGCCGATGCGCTCCTGTCGGAAAAGCACTGGACCGTCGTGTTGACGCTTCAGCATGATGTAAGCAACCAGAAAAGCGGGAGATAGCAATATGAGTCCAATCAATGATGCTGTGAAATCAAAGACGCGCTTCACGGCACGTTCAATGGTACTCATACCATCAGTAATCACCATATCAAAAGTTATTTCTCTAATCATTATCGTTTGGGGTATCAAGTTTTTCAATCATATTCTATTTATATAACTCGATTCCCGCAAAATTATTGCAAAGTAATAGACTTTTTTTTTCTCCCACAAACAAATCACTTTTTATTGACCTAATTAGTAATGTACGCTCGAAAAAAGAAAAGAAAGTTTGCAGGTTTAAGAAATTATTTTTATTTTTGCCAACGAAATGGCAGTAATGCACTCATGGGGCTGACATGGATTTGACAGCAGGATGAGGTGTTATGTAAGCATGCAGAGAGTTGGTGACCGCTCTCTTAAATCAATGATTACCAGAAATTTATCTGGCGAAAACAATTACGCTCTCGCTGCCTGATCGAAGCATAGTAGATTGATGGCTTAATCTCGGCACCAGGTGCTGAGACGAGATGTCACCCTGGAGCTGTTGCTCCGAAGCGTCCAGATCAGGTGGCACAGCTAAATCGGGGATAGTCGAGAATGGCCTCGCGTTCTGGATGAAATAACAGAGGATAAGGCAATGATTGGTGGCCTAGGTCTTGTCGCTGCACGAAAAACTCAGTCTAGGATAAGCATGTAGAAAACATAATGTGTCCCTGTTTGGACGAGGGTTCAATCCCCTCCAGCTCCACAAA
>CAMKMK010000180.1 GCA_946413885.1 uncultured Prevotellaceae bacterium | reverse complement strand
CAATGGTATTATCTTTGTCATGCCTATTTCTATGATAAGTATCGTGAGGGTCGCAAGGCGATTCTCCAGCACTTGCAAATGGGCGATGACCTCTGGCCTCATTTCGATAATGAGAATGCCTTGGTGGATGTGAAACTTTGACTTTGTCGAAGTTTCTTCCACTCGGAAATGAATAGAAAAACAAGCTTTTTCTTTGCATTTCACTCGCTTATTCGTAACTTTGCAAGACGAAAGTTAGAAATGGAAAACAAATGGATGAACTTGAACCAATCAAGCGTAAGATATACGAGATACGTGGCCAGCGTGTGATGCTTGACCGCGACTTGGCTCAGCTGTACCATGTGAAGACTGGCAATCTGAACAAAGCGGTAAAGAGGAACATCAGAAGGTTCCCTCCAGACTTCATGTTTCAACTAACCAAAGAAGAATTTATAAAGCTGAAGAATGATTTGATATTCCAAAATGGAATTTCAAGTTGGGGAGGAACACGCAAACTTCCTTTGGCATTCACTGAGCAGGGACTTGCCATGCTTTCTGGAGTGCTTAACAGCGACATTGCCATTGATGTCAATATCTCCATTATGCGTGCTTTTGTAGCTATCCGTCGCATGGCGGCAACCTTGCCTCTTCCCAACACCGCCGCCGATGTGGCCCAGCTGCGCAAGGATTTCGAGGAGCTGAAACTCGACATTGAGGACATTCTTCGTGACCAGAACGACATCAACGAGGACACACGCATGCAACTGGATGCCATCAGTGTGGCGCTGGCTGAGTTGCAGTCGAAGGAGCCCAGGCAGAAGAAATCGAGGCCCATAGGGTTTATTCAGAAGGAAGGGGAAAAGTAAGGAAATAGCCTTTTTGATGAGAAAGAGATACGTACTGTTTGTCGTGGCGATGTTCCTCCTGCCGTTCAGGGCTTGGTGTGAGGATGTCTTTATCGAGGCTGAGAGTTTCGAGAAGAAAGGGGGATGGGTTATTGACACTCAATCAACCTCAGTAATGGGTTCTCCTTATCTGCTTGCTCATGGATTGGGAGTGCCTGTTCAGGATGCCACTACCTCTTTCTCTCTTTCAAAGTCTGCGAAATATAGGCTTTGGGTGCGCACAAGGGACTGGACCCGGATATGGGGGAGGACGGAATCGCCTGGACGCTTTCAGGTGCTGTTGAATGGCAAACCGGCTAACTCGTTATTTGGAACAAGGGATAAGGATTGGGATTGGCAGGATGGTGGAGTCATCTTTCTTCCCAAGGGGGTAAACAGGATTGCTTTGCATGATTTGACGGGTTTCGAAGGACGTTGCGATGCAATCTACCTAACCTCACGGCTTGAGGACGAGCCTCCTTCAGCACCCTCTGAACTTGCCCTGTTCCGACAGAAGAAAACGAGGTGCGGCACTCTTGCCTCAGGGGGAGAATATGACTTGGTGGTCGTTGGAGGCGGAATCGCTGGTTGTTGTGCGGCAGTTAGTGCAGCCCGACTGGGTTGCCGGGTGGCTTTGATACAGAACCGACCTGTTTTGGGCGGGAACAATAGTTCTGAAGTGAGGGTTGGCTTGTCAGGTCTCATCAACAAGTCCCCTTATCCTCAACTGGGTAATTTGATGGACGAGTTGGGTGGTGTGGGTTATTGGACATACCAGGAAGCCCTTCAGGACTCTTCGTCTGAGCGCAGCAAGCAGATTCTGAACATCATGAATCTTCATCCTGAAAAGAATATCCACAATGCAGGGCCTGCCAGCAATTATGAGGACGAAAAGAAACTGCGCCTGGTGGAAAGCGAGCCTCTCGTTACCCTGTTCCTGAATACAGAAATAATCAGGGTGAACATGAGAAAAGGCCAGATAAGAGAGGTCGTGGGAAAGAACATAGAAAGTGGCAAGGAGACACGTTTCAGAGGCACACTTTTTGCCGACTGTACAGGCGACGGTAATCTGGGTTATTTGGCTGGAGCAGACTTCCGGATGGGAAGAGAGAGTAGGGAAGAGACTCAGGAGGCAAGTGCTCCTGACAAAGCGGATCGTCTGACTATGGGCACTTCTGTGCAATGGTATGCGGAGGAAACAGAGTCGCCCCAACCGTTTCCTGATTGCCCCTGGGCTGTAGAGTTCAATGAGACCAATTGCTTTCCCATCGTTCATGGCGAATGGATGTGGGAGACAGGACTTGAAAGAAACCAGATAACAGAGACGGAGCAAATCAGGGACTATGCATTGAGAGCCGTCTATGGCAACTGGTCTTATATGAAGAACCACAGTAACCGTCAACAGGAATTCACTCGCAGGAAATTGGTTTGGGTAGCCTACATCGGAGGAAAGAGAGAGTCGCGTCGGCTCATGGGAGATGTGGTGCTGACGGAACAGGATGTTCTTGGGCGTGTCCCTTACGACGACGCCTCGTTCACTACTACCTGGCCCATTGACCTGCACTATCCTGAACGTATCGCAGGCATAAAGGAGGAACCATTCACAGCCTATAGCGAGTCAAAGCCTATCCAACCCTATGCTGTACCCTACAGGTGTCTTTATTCCCGCAATGTGGATAACCTTTTCATGGCTGGCAGAAACATTAGCGTAACCCACATCGCTTTGGGAACGGTTAGGGTGATGCGTACAGGTGGTATGATGGGTGAAGTGGTGGGAATGGCAGCAGCAATCTGTAAGAGGCATCAGGCTCTTCCTCGTACTGTATATACGGACTACCTGTCAGAACTGAAGGACTTGATGAAGAGGGGAGTGGGGACTCCTGGATTCCCTGACAACTAAAAAGGGATTCCTGAATTTGAAGGATTTATCAACCGATTATTGTGTCGTGATGGCAGATTCCTGCTGGGGAACAAAGAGGTCAAGAATATAAGGTTTTCTCTAACCAGAGCTGAAAGAAGCGGTCATAGACGTAATATACATTGTCTGTCTGGGTGATGAAATCTTTTTCCAGCAGCCCTTTGACGGCAGAGACAACAGAACTGGTTGAAGGAAGGTGATACTTGTGGACAAACTTGCCGCTTGAGATACTTCTCACCTGTTTCTCGGCTGCGATGGCCAGAAAAACATTGCGTTGCTTCTCTGGCATTTGGCGAAAAAGCTCTCCGTAATATTCAGATGACAGTTGCAGATAGGTGTCAATAGCCTTGTCAATCATCTCCATATTGCAGATTTCACCTTTGGGCGTCAGCATATAGAGCATGTTCATGATACGCTGAACATTGGCTGTGATACCTTCAAAACGCTTATAGACAGTCTCTACCACCTCGTAAGATATTTTTCGATTGCCATTTTTCGCAAATTGTGGCTCTGCGAAAGCCCAATAGCGTTCCAGCGAAATAGGGTAGAGACTCATGGGCACTACTGATTGGTAGAAAGGACGGGAGGGCGAGAGAAACATCTCACTCATCAGATGGCGTTGCGAACCAGCAAGGATGAAGTTGGCATTGGGACATTGCTGAATCTGTGTGCGCAGGGCGGCCTCTACGTTCTGATTGTCATTATAATAAAGTATCTGCTGAAACTCATCGATGGCTACCAGACAATGTTTGTCGGCCGTGCGCAGATAGGCGAAAATCTCGTCGAGTGTCGTCTGTGGGGGAGTCATGCTTCCCAAACCTAATCCCCAAACAGGATTGCCATTGATGTCGAATGATATTTCAGAACGTACTGACATTAGCGCATTCAGGAATGTCTCCCACACCTTACGCCCTTTGGGTTTCAATGTGTCTAGGATGGATTTGCCAAATATGTTGACGAAGTCGCGAAACGAATTTGTGGCATAAATGTCAATAAGGAAACAATGGTAGTCGTCTCTGATGCTTTCCTGTTGGAAACAGTGTTTCATCAGGTCAGTCTTGCCTACACGACGTGGCGACATCAGCGCAATGTTATTCCCATTGGTTAAAAGGTTAGTCAATAATGCCGTTTCTTCAACGCGGTCGCAGAAATACTCAGGCCCTGCATATCCGTTTGTGACAAAGGGATTGTCTATCATTTTTCCTGTTATTTTTAGGCAAAGATATTGCTTTTATCGCAATTATCAAAAAATAATTATCAAAAAATGACAAAAAGTTCAGGAGGGAGGCAAGACGTGTTCCTCCTGTGGCCTGTGAAAAATCCATAAATCAGCCGATGTTTTTTGCAGATTCAGGGGAAAAGGGCTATTTTTGTTGTTGTAAACTTTATCTGAACGGTGTTTGTAAAAATGAGAAGATTCTGTTTTGGCAGCTTTTGGATGGCCCTGTTGCTGATGGCTTGTACTGCCGACCGTGAGAAAGACAATTTCTGGCTGCAGGGAACGGTGGCTGAAGGAGGGAAGGACGTGAAGTATCTGCTCTACCTCATCAACGACTACGAGCATATCAGTTTCGACAAGCCGGTGGATACTTTGCAGGTAGTGAATGGAAGATTCTCGTTCCAGACCAGCATAGAGGAACCCACGGGAGGCTTGCTGAAGGGCGTTCATCAGGATGGGAAGACGGATTTCCAGTTCAAGGAGTTCTGGGCAATCCCAGGGGATACCTGTGTGATGAGGGTTACTGGATGCAAATACGACGAGATGGAAATCAGCGGAGGTGTGTTCTACGAGCAGTACAACGCTTTCAAGACGTATCGCGACAGCCTGTTCCAACCTGTTTTTGAGAAGGGGACTGAACTGGGCGAGCTGAGTAAGCGAGAGCCGCAGAACAAAGAGGCTATCAAGAGGTTGATGGACGAGCTGGAGGAGTTGGACGAGGCTTATCGTCGAGGCATACGTGAGTACAATCGTGAGCATGGAAAGGAGGAGGGTTGCGCCATCTATCAGTTGCAGTGGTTGATCAACAACCATTTCGACTTCGATCTCATCGACAGCACCATCGTGGAGGGTCGTTTCCGCAAGTACGTGGA
>CAMKMK010000179.1 GCA_946413885.1 uncultured Prevotellaceae bacterium | reverse complement strand
GACGCGTGGAACAGATTCTGGACAAATATGGACGTATCAAGGATGAGGCAAGTCCTGAACTGGCACAGATACGAAAGGAGCTGAAACGTTCTGAAGGCAGTGTCCGAAACATACTCAACAGTATTCTCCGATCTGCTCAGGCAGCAGGATTGGTGGAACAAGATGTGACACCTACGATACGCGATGGACGACTGGTAATACCCATCTCTCCTGCCATGAAGAGAAAACTCAAGGGCATCGTACATGATGAAAGCGCCACAGGGAAGACCGTATTTGTGGAACCAGCAGAAGTGGTGGAAGCCAACAATCGAATCCGAGAATTGGAAGCAGACGAGCGTAGGGAACTAATTCGTATCCAAAAAGAATTCACAGAAGTTCTCCGTCCAAACCTCAAGGAATTGCAGATAGGCTTTGATTTTCTGGCAGACATTGAATTTATCCGTGCCAAAGCAAGACTGGCTGAACAAATTAAAGGAATCTCTCCCGAGATAGGCGACGCTCCGATGCTGGATTGGACTCAGACAAGACATCCCCTGTTGGAGATGAATTTGACCAAACAGGGAAAGAAAGTAGTTCCTTTAGACATCGAGCTGCACCGAAAACAACGCATTCTGATCATCAGTGGTCCCAATGCTGGCGGCAAAAGTGTTTGCCTAAAGACCATAGGACTCCTGCAATACATGCTGCAATGTGGTCTTCCTGTCCCTATGGGAGAAAATTCCAAGGCCGGAGTGTTCCATAACATCTTCATTGACATTGGGGACGAACAAAGCATCGAGGATGATCTCAGCACATACAGCAGTCATTTGATCAACATGAAAAACATGATGCGTGGATGCGATCCTGCTAGTTTGCTTCTCATTGATGAATTTGGAGGCGGCACGGAACCTACTATCGGTGGAGCTATCGCAGAAGCTGTGCTGAAACGTTTCGTACAAAAAGGCACTTTCGGAGTCATCACAACCCATTACCAGAATCTTAAACATTTCGCCGAAAACACGAAAGGAGTAGTGAATGGTGCCATGCTGTATGATCGACACCGCATGGAAGCTCTCTTCCAGTTGGAGATAGGCAATCCTGGTAGCAGTTTTGCCGTAGAGATTGCCCGCAAAATAGGGCTCCCCGAAGAAGTGATAGAGGATGCAACGGAACTGGTTGGACGAGAATATGTTAACGCTGACAAATACCTGCTCGACATCACACGCGACAAACGATACTGGGAAAGCAAACGACAAGCCATCCATTCCCAGGAAAAGCAGATGGAGCAAACGATTGACAAATACGAGAAAGAAATTGCCGAATTGCAACAGAAACGGAAGGAAATCATTCGGGATGCAAAGCAACAAGCCGAACAAATCATCCGGAACTCGAATGCCCAAGTAGAGAATACTATCAAGGAAATACGTGAGGCTCAAGCAGAAAAAGAACGCACTCGTGAACTGAGACAGCAATTGGAAGATTTCCGAAATAGGTTGGACGAAGAACTTCAGCACGAACAAGATGACCTGATAGAAAAAAAGATGCGTCAAATAGAAGAACGAAAGAAACGCAAAGAGCTAAGACGCAAGGAAAAGGACAAGAAGACGAATCAAACCAACGTGGCGGAGACAGGAATAAAAGTCATGCAATCCATTGGGGAAGGTTCGTATGTTCGGCTGAAAGGGCAGAATTCTGTGGGAAAAGTAGAGAGTATCTGTGGAGACCAAGCAACCGTTATTTTTGGCATGATGCGTACTATCGTGAAGAAGAACCGACTCGAACTTTCCTCCGAGCCTCCCCAACAGAAAGAAGTACCTTTCATCAGCAGACAGACACAGAATCAGGTTCGCGAGAAGCATCTGCAATTTCATCAAGATATCGACGTGCGTGGAATGCGGACAGAGGAAGCTATCCAAGCTGTAAGATATTTCATTGATGATGCCATGCTGGTGGGGGCAAGCAGAGTACGTATCCTGCATGGAACGGGAGCTGGCATTTTGCGGCAAATGATACGTCAATACTTGGCCACCGTCCCTGCCGTGAAATCAGCTAATGACGAACATGTGCAGTTTGGTGGAGCCGGTATAACCGTAGTGGAACTATAAATCAACCGTGAAGGAATTCACCACATCTATAATCCGCTGAATCTGGCTATCCGTCAATAAAGGGGAGATGGGCAACGAGAGGACTTCCTGATGAATGCGTTCCGAGATGGGGAATTTCTGATGATTCCATTCCTGATAAGCCTTTTGCTTATGAGGAGGAATAGGATAATGTATCATCGTCTCAATGTCATGCTGATAAAGATAGTCTTTCAACATGTCGCGATTGGGACAACGTACAGGATACACATGAAAGACATTTTCTGCAAGATCTTTGGGGAACTGAGGTTTGGTAACCAACGGATTTTGTATTCCTTTATCGTACACTAAAGCTATGTCACGCCGGCGCTGATTATCCTCATCCAAACGTTTCAACTTGACGCAAAGGATCGCAGCCTGCATCTCGTCCATGCGACTGTTTAATCCTTTGTACTCGTTGACATATTTCTCCAGACTCCCATAATTGGCTATCATGCGGACTGTCTTTGCTAACTCTTCATCATTAGTTGTGACACATCCTGCATCACCCAACGCTCCCAGATTCTTGCCAGGATAGAAACTGAATCCTGCAGCATCCCCCAATGCTCCAGCAACGATTCCATGATAACGTGCGCCATGAGCCTGGGCAGCATCCTCAATAACCTGTAAGCCATACTTCTTGGCTATCTCGCAGATGGAATCCATATCACAAACACGTCCATAAAGATGAACAGGAAGTATCGCACGAGTACGTTCAGTAATACAATTCTCAATTAGATCAGGATCAATGAGATAATCTGACAAGCGCGGTTCACAAAGGACTGGAGTCAATCCGGAATTCGTAACAGCCAAAATGGTTGCAATATAAGTATTGGAAGGAACTACAACTTCATCTCCATCATGCCAAACACACAATAGCTTATACGCCATGAGAATCATCGTCAATGCTTCCAATCCATTGCCAACAGGAACACAACACTTCGTTCCAACATATTCAGAGAAATGACGGCTGAAACGTTCATTCTCCTTACCCAACAAGTACCATCCTCCCTTTACGACACGTGTCACTTCGTCCGACAATTCAGGTTCAAAAGAATTATTGATTTGCTTGAGGTCAAGATATTTTATCTTCTCGTTTGTGGGAGAAAACTTCTCGTCTGTCATCTTCATGATGGTATCTCGATCGAGAAGTACATTATAGGTATCATAACAAACGGCACGCCCACCAAATCCTTCTTTCTGAAAGATAAGTCCATGATTGAGTACATGACCTCCCTGCTCAGTGCTGGTGCCGAAGTCAACAAACTCCATGTGTTGATAGCGTTCGTTGATGAGATGACGGAACAAAAGATCTAACGCGCCATATTCACGACCTTCTTCACCAGCTGCAATGTATTGCACATGAGCCACTTGTTTGGTTTCGAAGACAACCACACCTGCCACAATGCGATGATCCTTGCGTACCAGATAGATCTTGATCTCTCGTGGGAAACGCGACATCAGTAATTCTATCTCATCCAGGGAATGAACAGGATGTACATTGTGATGAGTCATCAGAACATCACTCAGCAATGACCAATACTCCTTCAAGCTCTCCGTATCTCCCTCAGCCATACGGTCGATATAAAAACCATGATCAATCGCCTTCTTGGATTGACGGACACGAAGAGTTCGCATGCGAAGTTGGTTATGAGTAGAAACTACCGTACTGACCAAGCGTCGGTTTAACTGAGCCCCAGCGCGGAAAAGTGCATAGAGATCCTCGCCACATGGATATGGACAATATATATAAGGAATAGGCTTATAAACCAACTTGCGAGCTTGCATGTAATCCATATAATAGAGCATCACGTTCTGCAGGATGTTCATTACTTCCAATTCAGTCACTTCAGGCATTACAACCAAGCCGCCATACGTTAAACCCTGATGGGAATAGACACAATGTTCCTTCTCTACCCAATTGGCAGGAAACACAGCCACCAAATCTTTCGTGGTAAGACTGGATTCCTTGTATTCATCATCAGGCGAGATGCCATCATAAATCATCAATGAACAATCAAAGAATCGATCTGCATGATAATCCATGAAATTTCGCTGAAAAAGAAAAGTCCCGTTCTTGGACTGAGCAACGAACTGATCCCAAACCTCTTTTCTATTAATGGAATACGGAACTATCGTCATTTATTTCTTCCTTTTAATGAATTCTTTATAGTCGTGAACATAGCCTTCAGGCTGATAAGGTTGGGAGGCAATCACCATGAGCACAGTACCTGGGGCAAAATCGCGAAGTTCACACCACACACCAGCAGGAATCAGCACTCCTTCATCGCAACGTTCCATCCGAATATCGCAACGTAACTGTCCATCATCAAGCACAACTGTGAGCGCACCACTCACGGGAATCAGTACCTCATCACAGGTCCAATGCGCATGTCCTCCTCGACAAGCACCATCAGGGACATTATAAATCCAGAACACGCGTTCCACAGCAAAAGGAATCACGTGATGCGCCTCAGCAAAAGCCAGCGCTCCACGCTCGTCTTGTACACTGGGGATACGTATTATTCTGCATCCTTTAAGATATCTTTCAACGTCGCTCGCTGTCATTGATTAAATGATTTATCGATGACAAAGATACAAATAAAACGGATAATATTAAAAATAATCCAGAAAAGATTTGGTAGTGTCAAGGAAAAGTTATACATTTGCACCGCATTTGAGAGAAATGCCTGTTAGAAGCAATAACTTTTTGGTACAAAAGGAAGTTTGGGTGAGTGGCTGAAACCACCAGTTTGCTAAACTGACGTGCGGGT
>CAMKMK010000178.1 GCA_946413885.1 uncultured Prevotellaceae bacterium | reverse complement strand
ATTCTGCATAGCAGCACACAAATCATCATCGCCCCAGGATACAATTATCACATCGTCAGGATGATGGTAACCAACTTCCATCAACCTCAAAGTACGCTGCTCCTACTGGTCAGTTCCTTCGTTCATGGAGATTGGCGCAAGATTTACGACTACGCACTGGCTCACGATTTCCGTTTCCTGAGTTATGGCGACAGCTCTTTGCTGATTCCTTAGCTTTCGTCGAGAGAAAAAAGACAACGTGTTGTGTCTGCAGGAAGAACGTGTTGTCTTTGCGATTTCAACGTGTTGTCTTTGCGGTTTCAACACGTTGTGTCTGCGGTTTCGACGTGTTACCTTTTTTCGCTCATCTTTGTCGTACTGAAGAGCTGAGTGTTGGAGGAGAGCCTCAACTCCTTACCACTGAGGACTTTAATGCCTTTGAGAAGCACCTCTTCAGTAGGTGGATAAGGGAGAAGATTGGGGGCTGTGGCATCGCGCCTGAAATCACCAAAGACGAAGGGACCTGAATAGGAGTCGCTGGTAAGGTTTGAATCATCGATGGTGAGGCCTTCCACCTGAACGCGACGAGGCAAATGGCAGATGTAGCCAAAGTCATGCGTGCCAGGATTGGAGCCAGAGATGAGGGTGAGATAACGTTCGCCGTGAGGGGGCTTGAGTGTGCAATTCTTGAAGATGATCTCGCCGTCCCACGTACTTCCATAATCATCGCGAAGCCAAACGAACGTGTTGCGATGCACCTCGCAATTCTTCATCAGCATGGTGCCAAAACCTACCGCCTGAACGCCCATGTGGCCAAAGGTGCAGTTGGTAAGTGTGACGTTGGCGACTCCCATGTGTGCATCGAAGCGGGAGATTATCATGTCGTCCATTCGAAGACCTTTGCAGAAGTTGGAAGCAAAGAGTCCCCAATAGGCTCTGTCATCAATATCGATGGTCTGGCGACAATGTTGGAAGAGTGCATTCACGCAGTTGCCTGCCGTCATGTCATAGGAGCCCATAGAGACAGGTTTGCCTGCACTTCCAATGGTGCGGTAGGTCTTGTGAGGCGTGAGAAGGCAATCAGTCACGACCACGTCAGCACAATAGTTGAAGACGAGGAAGCCAGAATAGGGCGCTCCATGATCCAACTCGCCCTCAACATAGTGAGTCATGTTCTCGACCCTCACGTTGGAGCGATTGATCACAAAACCTCTTCCTCGATAGGCATACTTTGATTCGGCTTGATTCGCAATGGTGGTAAAAATACCTCCCTTGATGGTAAGCGTCTTCTTGTCGATAGGGAAAGCAGTCATGCTGGTAATCTCGTCGTAGTCCCAGGTGATGGGTGAACAACGTTCGACGTTTCCCTTCTTGTCTGCAATAAAGACCTCCTTCTGGGGGGTACCGTTGTTCTGGTTGAGTCCATAACGAATGTAGACCATTTTCTTCTTGTTCTCCACGTAGACGAGACTTCTGGCAGGTAATTTCACCCCCAAATTCTTCTGCTCCTTCTTCAGGTTGCGGACTCCTGTGATTTGAACGGCTTTCTGCGTGGATTCCACACGAAAAATAGGAGCCGAATGGGTGTCTGTCACCACGTCATTAATGATGAATTTGGCTTTGCCGAAATCAACGTCCGTCTGGATAACTGCCACTTTGTCGCCCTGACCTATGAAATAGGTCTTGCCATCCGTTGCACGAACGGGCAGGCCAAGTTCGTTGGCAGCCTTATGAGCAGCGATGATGGCTGCCTGGTCGTCGTGAACTCCATCACCCACAGCGCCGTATTCCTCGTAGGTGACATATTTGCGGCTGGCTGCATCGAGGATGGTCAATGAAGCCAGACACGACAGGATGATTGCTATCAGTCTTTTCGTCATAACTTTGAACTTCTTCTTTAGACTTATTTTACAATATGCGTGCCAAGTGCACTCGAGAACTCCATATCCGCCGCATTCTCCATCGCGTCTGTCTTGGCACTTATGTTGTCGAGATAGTTGACGATGCTGGCTTCCTGGATACATGGGAGGACAGGGCTTCCGAACTCGCGGCTGCCATGATGCGCCAGGATGCAATGAACGATGCGTTTCGTCTCTTCTGCATCGATGTTCTTTTGCTCAAGCACATTCTGAAGCTTGTGGGCACCCAGATAAATGTGCCCCAGCAGGAACATGTCTGGTTGCTTGTCGCCCTGCGTGTTGTACTCATAGACCTTTCCATAATCATGGAAGAGAATGGCCAAAATGCAGCGTTCCACCTTAATAGAATAAGGTAGGCAAGGATAGAGCCCTTGAAGCATGTGGAGCATCTGGTGGGTATGATTGAGCAAACCGCCAGGATAGGCATGATGGACGCTGGTGGCTGCTGGGTACTTACTGTAAGGAGCAAAGAGCTTGTCAGCAAAGTCCTGAATGATGGGAATCAGCTGCTCGTCAGTACAATAGGACAAGAGTGCCTGGATGGTCTGATCCCACTCGTGACGTAAAATGGGGCGAGGCAACAGATGATAGAGGGGATGCATAGCATCAGGCATAGAACCCAGATGGAGATCCGTTGCGCTACAAGACATTTTACCTTGGAAATCCTTCATGCTGAAGAAACTGACTATCTGTCCCAAAACGGGTCCAACGTTGGGTGCTAAGTCCCAAACAGAAACAGTGAAGGATTCTTCCTTCGATTTTGCGATTTTGAGTGTCGCATAAGGTGAACCTTGACGCGTTGTGCCATTCGTTCGTCCAATAACCAAGTACTCTTCCATGTTAATTATCGTTTTTCTGACACAAACTTACACAAAAAGTTCCAATTCATGATGTCTGAATGCAAAGATTTTTGTATATTTGCAGAGAATGTGACAAAGTTTAATGCCAAAAACTGACAAACGAAGAGATATAAATTAGTTTTTCTATGGAAAAGACCATCAACTTCTTTGCTGTCGACCTGGGAGCTACCAGCGGAAGAACCATTCTGGGATCTATCGAGGACGGCAAGCTGAAACAACGCGAGATTACCCGTTTCCCCAACACTATCATCGAATTGGGCGGACATTTCTATTGGGACCTGTATGCCCTGTACAACGAAATCGTGAAGGGGCTGAAAGTCTGTGCTGACGAAGGCATCGAATTGACCAGTATCGGCATTGATACTTGGGGGTGCGACTTCGCCGTCTTTGGAGCCGACGGAGGACTGCTGCGCAATCCCTATTGCTATCGCGACCCGCACACGGAGGGGGCAATGGAGGAATACTTCAAACTGATACCTAAAGAAAAGGTATATGAGAAAACGGGAATTCAATTCATGAATTTCAATTCCCTCTTCCAGTTGGCGACTATGCGCCGCAACAACGACTCGGCGCTGGGTGTTGCTGACAAGATCCTCTTCATCCCTGATGCCTTGATGTACATGCTGACGGGCAAGGCTGTCTGCGAATATACCGTGTTGAGTACCAGCCAGATGCTGGATCCAAGGACCAAGAAGATTGATCCAGAACTGATTGATGTCATAGGGCTGAAAGAAAGTCAATTCGGCCGTTACGTGAACCCAAGCGATCAAGTGGGTACCTTGACTCCTGAAGTGCAGAAAATCACTGGGTTGGGAGCCGTGCCTGTTGTGGCAGTAGCTGGGCATGACACAGGTGCCGCTGTGGCTGCCGTGCCGGCTCAGAATCCCAACTTTGCCTATCTGAGCTGCGGAACCTGGAGTTTGCTTGGCATCGAGACCCAGGAAGCTATCATCAACGAAAAGAGTTTCGAGTACAACTTCACGAATGAAGGAGGTATCGAGGGCACGACACGCTTCCTGAAGAATATCTGCGGAATGTGGCTTCTGGAACGTTGCCGCAAGGAGTGGACCGATGCCCCTGCCAACGTAAATCAGATCAACGAGGATGCCATGACTGCAGAACCTTTCCGCAGCTTCATCAATCCTGATGATCCTCGATTCGCCAACCCAGACAGCATGGTGGATGCCATTCAAGGTTACTGCAAGGAGACGGGCCAACCTGTTCCTGAGACATACCAGCAGATTGCACGCTGCATCTTCGAGAGCCTGGCTCTCCGCTATCGTCAGGTATTGGATTACCTGCGCGAACTGGCTCCTTTCCCCATAGAGAAACTACACGTCATCGGAGGTGGAACCTACAATCGCCACCTGATGCAGATGACTGCAAACTCGATAGGTATTCCTGTATTGACAGGTCCTGTGGAAGGAACCGCCATTGGTAACATCATGCTCCAAGCCAAAGCAGCAGGTTTGGTGAGCGACATGTTCCAGATGCGCAAGATTATTGCTGACAGCATCGAGCTGAATACTTATCTGCCTTGCGACACAAAGGTTTGGGATGATGCTTACGAAAGATTCATCAAATTATAAAATTCACATAACAAAATCAAAAAGATCATGAACAAAGAAGAATTAGTAAAGAAAGCGTACGACGTAGCTAAAGAACGCTATGCCGAGATTGGCGTGGATACTGAAAAAGTGCTGCAACAACTGCAGGATTTCCATCTTTCAATGCATTGCTGGCAGGCAGATGACGTGAAGGGATTCGAGGTACAGGCTGGTGCCCTCTCTGGTGGCATCCAGAGCACAGGTGACTTCCCAGGTGCAGCACGCAACATTGACGAACTGCGTCAGGATGTCCTGAAAGCAAAGAGCCTGATTCCAGGAAATCATCGTCTGAACCTGCACGAGATATACGGAGACTTCAAGGGAAAGGTGGTAGATCGCGACGAAGTGACTGTGGATTATTTCCAGAGCTGGATAGATTGGGGTAAAGAAAATGACACCAAACTGGATTTCAACTCTACCTCTTTCTCTCATCCAAAGAGCGGTAACCTGTCTCTGGCAAATCCTGATAAGGGAATCCGCGACTTCTGGATTGAGCACACAAAGCGTTGTCGTGAGATAGCCAACGC
>CAMKMK010000177.1 GCA_946413885.1 uncultured Prevotellaceae bacterium | reverse complement strand
ACGGATACTACTACATCTCCAAGAACGCCCGAAACAAGGAAACAAAACGGCAGAGCAGCACCGTTTGTCTTTTCAAGTGGACAGGAGACAAGAATTCGCCATTCGAAGAAGTAAAATAAAACAATCTAATCCATATCTAACAAAGAAATCAATAATCATGAAAAGAAGAGATTTTCTGAAAGGTGCCTCGATGCTCTCAATAGGAGCATTGGCAACAGGATGTACCCGTCCTACTAAAGAAGGAACAGCGAACATCACTCGTGCAATTTGCGAAAAGGACATGGGATTGCAAATCTACACCTTGGGGCACGAGTTATATGCAGGCGATTTGAGCGCTAATCTGAAACGTATTGCTGACCTGGGTATCAAAAATCTGGAATTGGCAGGTTATGATCCTGCAGACCGTAAGATCGGAGGCATAGCGAGAGATGAGTTCAAGAAGATGGCTGAAGATGCTGGACTGAGGATTATCAGTTCACACGTGAACCCTCCTACCATCTTCTCAGGCGCAGCAGGACGCGAGAACCGCACTGGACGAGATGGCTACTTCAGCGGTGAGATGAAGAATGATATCGTGGAATCCTTTAAGCAGATTGCTGACGACCATGCAGATCTGGGCATCGAATACCTGATACAACCCATGATGCCCAAGGAAGGCATCAACAACACAAACGATGTGAAGACCTTCTGCGACACGTTGAATGCAACTGGTGAAGAGATCAAGAAACATGGTGTAACCTTTGGTTACCACAACCACAACATGGAATTCTGCAAGGTGAACGAAAACAGCAGCGAACGTTTTATGGGTGACATTTTGACCCGTCCCTATGTTGAAGGAGAACAAATCATTGACATCATGATGCGTGAGACTAATCCTGACTTCGTGAAATTTGAGATGGATACTTATTGGACCATCATGGGGCAGAATGACCCTGTAGCAATGCTGACCAAGTATGCCGACCGCATCCAACTGCTCCATGTCAAGGACTTTGTCGTTCTGGGCGAATCGGGAGCCCTGAACTTCCAAAACATTTTTAACAAGTTCTTCGAGAACGGCAACCAATATTACTTTATCGAAATTGAAGACATTGACAGCGGCAAACAGTTTGAACGTCTGGAGAAGAGTGCTGCATGGCTGGCTCAACAAGATTATGTAAAATAACATTCAAGCATGGGTCTTGTCTCATTTTCTTCATTCCTTATGTGAAATAGATGAGAAAAAAAACATTATCTTTGGGGCGAGTTTCGACTTTCAATACAAATTAATTAAATCATTTAAAGGTATGCTCTGGTCAATTATTGTAGGTATCATTGCAGGATTCATTGCCAGCAAGTTAACTGATGGGAGTGGCAAAGGTTGTTTGATTGATCTCCTTCTGGGTATCATCGGTGGTGCATTAGGAGGCTGGCTATTCGGACTGCTTAATATCAGCTGGGGTGGTTGTTTAGGTCAAATTGGTACCGCTGTTATAGGAGCTGTCATCTTCCTGTTCATTTGGAAAAAACTTACCAAATAAAAAGAATAAAGAAAATGCATAAAACTAAAATCCTGCTGGCAACACTCTGCCTAATTATTGCAGCTACAGTTTGCATGGCAGCAGAGCCATTCCGCTATCTGTTCGCCTATTTCCCCAGCAACGACAACGAGAATCTCTATTATGCCCTAAGTACTGACGGATTCAACTATACCCCGATCAATCATGGACAAAAGGTGATGGCCAGTGATACGGTAGCTATGAAGAAAGGTATCCGCGATCCTCACATCTTGCGCGGGCAAGACGGAAAAACCTTTTACATGGTTGCTACCGACATGCGTTGCGCTGAAGGATGGGCTAGCAATCGTGGAATCGTACTCTACAAGAGCAGGGATCTCATCCATTGGACACACAGCACCGTGCATTTCCCCACCCGATTCCCTGACAAATGGAGTCATGTAACCCGTGTATGGGCCCCTGAAACCATTTGGGATCCTGACTACGTAAACTCCGATGGGAGCAAGGGTCGGTATATGATCTACTATTCTTTGTTGACAGACGATGGATCTCTCCTCTACGACAAGGTGTTCTATAGTTATGCCAACGATGATTTCACCGATTTGCTGACAGAACCCACCTACCTTTACGATCGTGGTTCAGCCACCATTGATTCCGATATCGTCTTCGATAAGCGAGACCAACTCTACCACATGATTTACAAGAATGAAGGTAGCGGTGGCATCTGTCAAGTAACAGCCAAGACCTTAACGGCTCCCAAAGGCACTCCTTTGGGAAGTCAATGGAGCAAGCCATCTCCTACCCTGCAACAAACAAAGGTGGCGGTAGAAGGTGGTGGTCTTTTCCAACTCCATGGAACAAACACATGGGTACTAATGTACGACTGCTACACCAGCAATTACTATCAGTTCTGCACTACCGAAGATTGGGAACATTTCCATCTAAAAGCACAAACTGAAACACAAGGAGCCTTCACTCCTCGTCACGGAACAGTCATACCTTTGAAGAAAAAAGAAATCAAGAAACTTCTGAAAGCATTTCCTATCGATTAATCTCTAAATGATGGCGTCCAGATCCTAAGGTTGTATAGACAAACTTACCCTCTATTGTACCTTTTAAAAGATTGCCATCTACTAGTAACTTGCCTTTTCTATTGAGAAGAGGGAGATAAATCTGTGCCTCGGAATTGGCAGGAATCTCCACATCCAAAACAAAAGACTCTCCAGGTATATTCTGAAAAGCAACCTTCACACTTCCACGGATGGTGGGTACAACAGCTTCCGCATTGCGAAGTGATCCGGGTTGTGGTTTGATACGAAACGTACGGAAACCTGGTTCCAAAGGTTCCACACCCATCAGTTTGCGAGGAATGATATTGGCAGGAGCAGCTCCCCAAGCATGATTCCAGTCAAGATTATTCTTGAAACGGGCATCCCAAGCCTCCATAGCAATTGTAGAACCTACCCGAATCATGTTATACCAACTGCGTTCATGTGTGGCATTCATCAAGGAAAGGGCATAATCGGCATCTTCTGCCTCATACAAAGCATCTAACAAAAATTGGGATCCATATACACTGCATGCCATACCACGAGAGTGAATGAAATCCAAGACAGAAGCACGATACTTGTTTGGTACAATGCCAAAAACCAATGGAAACATGTTGGCATGCAAAGAATTGTGCTCACTCTCCAAGCCATCCATATAACAGCCCTTCTGTTGATTCAAAAGTAATTTGTTGATTTGTCTGGCTACTCGTGTAGCCTCATTTTGATAATATTTTTCATCTTCGCTCTTTCCTAAAATTCTTGCCATTTCAGCTACCAAACGAAGTGACTCATAATGACAAGCATTGACTACAGTATTATAGTCAGTCAGCTGATAGCCGTCTGCTTCTCCTGCCTCTTTCTTCCCAACTCCGAAAGCTCCACTCTGAGGCCAATCCACAATGTCACGGATACTTTTACCTCGGTAACCAATAGACGACAGAAATTCCTGCGGCTGACCTTTCTTGGTACTGATTAAACCGTTTTTCTGACGTAAAGCCAACATCGTACGAGCCTTTAACAATTCATAATGACGCTGAACAAGTTGGATGTCACCCGTATAGAGATATTCATACCAAACCATTAAGACAGATTGCAAAATCCATTCGGTAGGCCAAGTAGGATAATCTATCAAATAATCTACACTATAACGAGCCATTGAGTACTCATGATCCACCCCATAGTGTCCTAATTGATTAATGAGGGCATCAGCCTCATAAGGGATACGCTCGCGATCACCATCCACATACACACCTGCAAACGAAGTGGCACGAATAGTATATTTACAGAGATCCCATACCTTATTCAATATTGTATCACTGGAAACAAAAGAAGACGTCCCATCATCAAACCAATAGTGAACCGAGGGACGAATAACGTCCTGGAATGTAATATCAGGACGATAATTCTCTATCTCACAATAACGAAACGGATATACTTCACCCACATAATCAGGCATTAGAATAGGTTTTACTGAACTCTCATTAGCCCTCACATCGGTATTACGTCCATCAGGACGAATCTTCAGATGATAAGTATGAGTACCCTTCATAAGAGGTAAATGATATTGAGCATATCGAATTGTCCCACCAGGATGTCGATTCACGTGTCCGTCATTCTGAACAGCTTCACCCAGGTGAATAGTGACAGTATCTCTATCTGTAGTAGATTGAAGCGATATCTCCAGTTGACCAAAGGCTGCCCGTCCGAAGTCTATAACCTGATTTGTATCGGAAATACGTTTCACACTAACAGGACGATCGTTGTCCTTCTGAAGAGGGTAACGAGGAAACGTCTCATCCAGCTTTGCTCCTGTACGAAACACTTTTGCTGGAGAGTAGGAAGATTCTGAGCCATGATTATCCCAAACTTTCACAGTCCAATAGTATGTAGTGGAAGGTTTCAACGCTACTCCCCCCATCGGAACAGAAACAGAATGATCCGACTCTACTTGACCGCTATCCCACACATCTGCCTTCCCTTCAGCCAACAAATCGTGATTTGTGGCAACCAGAATACGGTAAGCCTTTTGCAGAGTAGCAGGCTCATCACACTCCAGCTGCCAACTCAGCGAGGGACGTGTGCAATGGATTTCAGCTATCTGATAAGATTCCACCATAGGAGGCAAATCTGTTAATGTAAAAGAAGTCGGATAGCCATTCAAAAATACCCGTTCAGTATGTTCCAAGAGGTCTGTCATGAGATGTACAGGAGCTAATGAACGGGAAGAAACAATCAGCACATGAAATCCAATCAGAAAAAAGAAGAATCTTAACCTCATCTTATCGCGTTATTAATGAATTACTTTACAAGAATCTTCTTACCATTTACCACATATATTCCAGGCTCTAAATCA
>CAMKMK010000176.1 GCA_946413885.1 uncultured Prevotellaceae bacterium | reverse complement strand
TTGCAATAATGAGAGAAAAAGAAAAAAGCCAACTCTTCTCACGAAGAATCGGCTCGAAACAATAATATTTGTTTAACCCATTATAACATAAGTATAACAAATGTGAGTTGGGGAAAGCGTTTCACAACGTAAAATCCCCTGAATCTTGTTCATGAAAAAACACTTTTACATTTTCTTTCAATGCAAAGATAATGTTTTCCTTTGAATTACCCAAGGATTTTCTCACTTTTTTTACCCCTTTGTCGCATATTTGGGGGGTTACTGCGTCAGAAATATGCAGTTTCCGACAGGATAAAATGAGAGGGAAAAGGGAAATGTGTGACAGACTGGCAGAATTCTTGCCACGATGCTGATTGGCATAGGCTTTGCTTGACATATTGTGACGTTTTCTAAAAAATCGGAGTATAAACAAATAAAAAATATCAGATTATGGGAAAGATTATTGGAATCGATTTGGGTACCACGAATTCATGTGTATCCGTATTTGAAGGCAACGAACCTGTGGTAATTGCCAACAGCGAGGGCAAGCGCACAACTCCCTCCGTAGTAGCATTCGTTGACGGCGGCGAGCGCAAGGTGGGCGATCCTGCCAAGCGTCAGGCTATCACGAATCCCAAGAAGACCGTGTTCTCCATCAAGCGTTTCATGGGCGAGACCTACGAGCAGGTGCAGAAGGAGATCGCACGTGTTCCTTATAATGTTGCACGCGGCGACAACAACACGCCTCGCGTGGACATCGATGGCCGTCTGTACACTCCTCAGGAGATCAGCGCCATGATTCTGCAGAAGATGAAGAAGACCGCCGAGGACTATCTGGGTCACGAGGTGAACGAGGCTGTCATCACCGTTCCTGCCTACTTCTCAGACTCTCAGCGTCAGGCTACCAAGGAGGCTGGCCAGATTGCTGGACTCGACGTGAAGCGTATCGTGAACGAGCCTACGGCTGCCGCGCTGGCTTATGGTGTGGACAAAGCCAACAAGGACATGAAGATTGCCGTGTTCGACCTGGGTGGAGGTACGTTCGATATCAGTATCCTGGAGTTTGGAAGCGGTGTCTTCGAGGTATTGAGCACCAATGGTGACACCCACTTGGGCGGCGACGATTTCGACCAGGTTATCATCGACTGGCTGGCAAACGAGTTCAAGGCTGAGGAAGGTCTCGACCTGAAGCAGGATCCAATGGCTCTGCAGCGCTTGAAGGAAGCCGCTGAGAAGGCTAAGATCGAGTTGTCAAGCACGACCACGACGGAGATCAACCTGCCCTACATCACGGCAGTAGGCGGTGTGCCAAAGCACTTGGTAAAGACCCTGACACGCGCTAAGTTCGAGCAGCTGGCCGACAGTTTGATTCAGGCTTGCAAGGTACCTTGTCAGAACGCTATGCGCGACGCAGGCCTCTCAAACAGCGACATCGACGAGGTAATCCTCGTGGGCGGTTCCAGCCGTATCCCAGCCGTACAGAAACTGGTGGCAGACTTCTTCGGCAAGGAGCCCAGCAAGGGCGTGAACCCAGACGAGGTGGTAGCCGTGGGTGCTGCTATCCAGGGTGCCGTATTGGCTGGCGACAAGAGTGATATCGTCCTGCTCGACGTAACTCCCCTGTCAATGGGTATCGAGACGATGGGCGGCGTGATGACCCGACTGATCGAAGCCAACACGACCATCCCTTGCCACAAGAGCGAAGTGTTCAGTACCGCAGCCGACAACCAGACAGCCGTGACCATCCACGTGCTGCAAGGCGAGCGCCCCATGGCAAGCCAGAACAAGAGCGTAGGCCAGTTCAACCTGGAAGGCATTGCCCCAGCACGTCGTGGCGTGCCTCAGATCGAGGTAAGCTTCGACATCGACGCCAACGGTATCTTGAAGGTATCTGCCAAGGATAAGGCAACGGGCAAGGAGCAAGCTATCCGCATAGAGGCTTCGTCAGGCCTGAGCAAGGACGAGATAGAGCGCATGAAAGCCGAGGCAGAGAAGAACGCAGAAGCCGACAAGAAAGAACGCGAGCGTGTGGACAAGCTGAACCAAGCTGACTCCATGATCTTCCAAACAGAGAACATGCTGCGCGAGAGTGGCGACAAGCTGCCAGCCGACGTGAAGAGCGAGGTAGAGGCTGCTGTAGAGAAGCTCAAGACGGCCCACAAGGCTCAGGACATCCCCGCCATCGATGCTGCCATCAACGATCTGAACAACGCTGCCCAGAAGATGTATCAGGCTCAGCAGCAGGCAGGCCCTCAGCCAGGCCCTGACTTCCAGGGTGGCCAGCAGACAGGTCAGCAGCAGAGCGGCAACCAGCAAGGTCCCGACATCCAAGACGCTGACTTCGAGGAGGTTAAATAATCTCTATCTTAGATTATAAACAGAAAGAGGAGGAACTCGTGTCCTCCTCTTTTTTGTTTCTTCCTTGCTGGATGAGATGTGAAGATTATTCAGTATCTTTTGCCATAGCTTCAGCAATCTTGATGGAAATCTCCTCACAAAGCTCAGGATTGTCCTTGAGGATAGCCTTGCACGCATCACGTCCCTGAGCCAGTCTGCTTTCATTATAGCTAAACCATGAACCACTCTTGGCGATAATCTCATACTGAACACCCAAGTCGATTATCTCGCCTATCCTGCTGATTCCTTCACCAAAAGTAATCTCAAACTCAGCCTTGCGGAAAGGAGGTGCCACCTTGTTCTTGACAACCTTTACGCGAACCTGGTTGCCTACTACCTCATCGCCATCCTTGACACTGGTTACTCGACGGATATCCAGACGCACGCTAGCGTAGAACTTAAGCGCATTGCCGCCCGTAGTGGTCTCTGGATTGCCAAACATGACACCTATCTTCTCGCGCAACTGGTTGATGAAGATGCAGGTAGTCTTGGTTTTGCTGATGGTGGCAGTAAGCTTACGTAGAGCCTGACTCATCAGACGAGCCTGCAGACCTACCTTATTGTCGCCCATTTCGCCCTCAATCTCTGCTTTGGGAGTCAAAGCTGCCACAGAATCAACGACTACGATATCGATGGCAGAACTGCGAATCAGCTGGTCAGCTATCTCCAAAGCCTGCTCGCCATTGTCTGGCTGACTAATCAGCAAATTGTCAACATCCACGCCCAATTTCTTCGCATAGAAGCGATCGAATGCATGCTCAGCATCGATGAAGGCGGCAATACCACCTGCCTTCTGAGCTTCAGCCATAGCATGAATAGCCAATGTTGTCTTACCTGACGACTCAGGACCATAGATCTCGATAATGCGTCCACGTGGATAACCGCCTACGCCTAAAGCATGATTAAGAGCAATAGAGCCTGTAGGGATGACATCCACCTGCTCGTAGTGCTCGTCGCCCAGTTTCATGATAGAGCCCTTGCCGAAATCCTTCTCTATCTTGCTCATCGCAGATTGCAACGCCTTCAATTTGGCGCTCTTATCGTCCAGAGGAGCCATTTCCATTTCTTTCTTTGCCATAATTGATTCTCTTTTATTTTGTGATATTTCTTACAATTTGCATTTAATAGTCTGACCTGTATATTCCACTTTCTGCTCCTGACCATCTGGAGTAACGATGGTGAACTGCCGTTTCTCAAGCATGCCTGGATAGTTGCCTCTGCGCTCGCCGATGGTCAACGTGCGTTTACGTTCACTCCACTTCATGGGAATGGTTGTGTAGGCTCCTTTTTCATAGTTGTAGTTATCGCCTTCATCCTCATAAAGAGTAAAAGATGCGTCAGCTCCAGGATAGACATGCAGTTCTAGTTCATCCCATTTCTTTTCTCCAACATATTGCATGACAGGACCCAAAGGCAGAATACTGCCTGCACGAACGAACATGGGTACGCGATCGAACTGGGTTTCCAAGGTCAAAGATTGACCTCCACGATAACGCTTACCCGTCCAGAAGTCATACCAGTCAGCACCTTTTGGCAGATATTTCTCAGTCGACTTCATAGCCGTGAAGTCTATTCCTTCCTCTTCTTTCTGACTTCCTGCATCTTTTCTATCCCATCCAGTCATGGCATCTTCGCGAATGACTTTCTCTTCCGTGTACTGAGGCTCCAGAATAGGAGTCGCAAGAATGCTGCGACCAAACATGAACTCATCAACCATGTCCCACACACGCCTGTCCTGAGCGAAGTCGCTGAAAAGCGGGCGAAGATAGCTCTCGTTGTTACTTGTTACCTGCCATGCTGTACTATATAAATAAGGTATGAGGCGATAACGGAGGCGTATGGCACTCTCAATGGCATCATAAACGGGTTCTCCTTTCTTGCCAAACTGCCAGATTTCACGAGGTGCATCGGCCCCATGACTACGAAAGACAGGACAGAACAACCCATACTGCATCCAGCGAACATAGAGTTCCTGGAACTGCGGGTTGCGAGGAGCAGATCCTCCGCCACGAGTGTTATACGAGCCACAGAAGAATCCGCCAATATCCGTATTGAAGTTGGGGTTACCCGTCAACGAGAAGCTCAGACCTGCAGGCACCTGCTTTCGCAACATGTCCCACGAGGAAGCCACGTCACCACTCCACATGTTTGATCCGTAGTGTTGCTGACCTGCAAATGAAGATCGCGTCATGATGAACACACGTTTCTTGTCTGACTCCTTTCGCTGAGCCTGATAGACACCTCGAACAGTCTCCAAGGGGAAGGCATTACGCAACGAACACCATGTACCTCCTTCCTGTCCAGCCTTGTGAGCATAATTGGCAGGGGTAGGATCAAAGAAGTCAGGGTCAGTAGAATCCATCCACCAAGCATCTGTATCGTAATCAAAGAGAGTCTTCAGGTTCTTCCAATAAATGTCGCGAGCCTCTGGGCTGAAAGCGTCATAAACACGTACACCTGAAGGATAGTCTTTGCGTGGCGGCCAGAAAGTAAGTCCGCTTTGGGGCCATGTCTCGAAGTCGAAAAGCAA
>CAMKMK010000175.1 GCA_946413885.1 uncultured Prevotellaceae bacterium | reverse complement strand
CCTGACAAACAGAAGGGAGTGGTGTAGGTGGTTCGAATTCGCCATTGCTCTGGATAAAGGTTATTGATGCGGTTCCCAACGCATTTGCCTGGACCCAACACATATCCTTCATAACAAAGCAAAACCATTCCTCGAGGAGCAGGAACACGAACGGCCTCGCGTCTCAAGTAGCTCAATGCCTGGGCGTAACTAAGCTCTATCTGGGGCATATCAGGTTCCACAAGGAAAGCTTGCGGCAGAATGCGCAACGAACGCAACTTTGCATCAAAACCCTTGACCTCTTCTGAAGAGATACCCAACGAAGGTAATGGCTCTCCGCTACGAGGAACTGACTGAATGGCAGCACAATAGAAGCCCTCTCCCCTATCCCTTCCTGGCAGGAAATGACGCTCCTCCAAAAGCTTTCCTCCCAAGGTCTCACAGATCCAGCGGACGTTGTCCTCGTCCTCGAAACGGTTGAAGGTACAGGTACTATATATGAGCAAGCCGCCAGGTTTTAGTACATGCCAGATATCCTGCAGTATCTCCCGTTGACGACGCCAGCAGAGATCCACATTCTGTAGGCTCCAATCCTGGACAGCAACCTCATCCTTGCGAAACATTCCCTCGCCAGAACATGGAACGTCAGTAATCAAGAGGTCAAAAGAACCTGTAAACATCTCAAAATCTGACGGATAGTTCTGAGTAACCACACTGCGGACAGGATATGTTCCTTCAAATGTACGCGTCCACTTCTGCATGTTCTCAGCAAGCACCTGGGCACGCTTGGGCATAGGTTCATTACTGACAAGGACAGACCCTTGGGGCAACATACCAGCCAAGAGAGTGCTTTTCCCACCTGGAGCGGCACATAGATCCAAAGCGGCACAAGGGCCAGAAACAGGGAGATGTTTGCTCACCAGTTGATATATGTACATGGAAGACGCTTCCTGCACATAATAGGCTCCAGCATGAAGAAGAGGATCGAAGGTAAAGGCTGGCCTTTCGCGCAAATAGTAGGCATCAGGGCACCAAGGGCATGCCTCAACATCAAGATTCTCTATCGAAAGAGTTTTTCCCTTGCGAGGATTGAGACGTATGGAAACCTCAGGCTCTGTGCTGCTAAGGGCTTGACACAACGAATCAGCAGTATCAACATCATACTGCTCATGCATCAAACGAACAAAATCCTCAGGCAAAAGCATTTTTCCCTACACGCTGACCACTCCCTTGATGGCAGGCCAAGGGTCATAACCCTCGAGGCGAAAATCCTCATAGCAGAAATCGAAGATGCTCTTCACATCAGGATTGATAACCATACGAGGTAAGGGACGAGGCTCGCGAGTAAGCTGCAACTTTACCTGCTCCAAGTGATTCAGGTAGATGTGTGTGTCGCCTGTGGTATGGATGAACTCGCCAGACTGCAGGCCACAAACTTGTGCCATCATCATGCACAACAAGGCATACGAAGCAATATTGAAAGGCACTCCCAAGAAGCAGTCAGCGCTGCGCTGATAGAGTTGCAAACTAAGTTTCCCATTAGCCACATAGAACTGGAAAAAGGCGTGGCAAGGAGGCAAATTCATGTTTTTGATATCAGCTACATTCCACGCACTTACGATGATACGGCGTGAATCAGGATCTTTCCTGAGGGTATCCACAACCTGTTGAATCTGATCGATATAGCCACCTTCATAGTCAGGCCATGAGCGCCACTGATAGCCATAAATGTGTCCCAAATCACCTGTTACAGGATCTGCCCATTCATTCCAAATGCGAACTCCATGCTCCTGAAGATACCTTACATTGGTATCACCATGAAGAAACCAAAGGAGTTCGTAGATGATAGACTTCAGATGAACTTTCTTGGTGGTCAGCAAAGGGAAACCATCCGCAAGATTGAAACGCATCTGATGGCCAAACACACCAATTGTGCCTGTTCCTGTACGGTCACTTTTCTGAAATCCTTCAGTCAAGATTCTGGTAAGCAAATCTAAATATGGTTTCATCTTCTTGTATAATCAACAAATCTGTAAGCCTGAGCATGCCGCTCATCAGCACCATGAAATTCCATGAAAGTCACTTCCCATTCATCGCTATCATACATGGGGAAGAAAGCGTCAGCTTCTGCTGGTGTATCCAATACTTCAGTCAAGCATAAGCGATCGGCCAAAGGAAACGCCTCAGCATACACGCTGGAACCACCAATGATAAAAACTTCCTCCTCTGGCAGGCAAGCATCCAAAGCCTTGGTTAAAGAGGAATAAACCTCTGCGCCTGGCAATTCCTTCACATTGCGCGACAGGACGATGTTGCGTCGATTCGGCAAAGCCCCCTTAGGAAGGGAGTCAAAAGTACGGCGTCCCATGATGACAGTATGCCCAGTAGTCAAAGATTTGAATCGTCGCAAATCATTGGGAAGGTGATAAAGAAGGTCGTTTCGATACCCAATGGCTCCATTCTGGGCAACTGCAGCGATGATACAGATCATTCCTCCTGAGGTTTTTCGAAATGAGGGACAGGAAGTTGACGTTTAATAGCCTCGTTGAAAGAGATGATTGTCTCGCTGCGCTGCAAACCCAATGGCTGAAGTTGATCGTGAATAATGCTCAACAAGTGATGATTGTTATAAGCATAGATCTTGATAAACATGTCGTACGTTCCTGTCGTATAGTGACATTCCACCACCTCAGGAATCTTGTGAAGTTCTTCCACTACATGATCAAAATCGGATGGGTCTTTGAGGAACAAACCCACGAAGGCACATGTCCCATACCCCAATATCTCAGGATCAAAGACAAACTGAGAACCTTTGATGATTCCCTGCTGAATCAACTTTTGGATACGTTGATGGATTGCAGCACCTGAAACACGAGTTGCTCGAGCAACTTCGAGAAATGGAATACGCGCATTATCTGCAATCATTCTCAATATCTGCTCGTCAAGAGCATCAATATTTGCTACTGCCATAAGAAAAAACACTTTTAATTTGTGCAAATATATAAAAAAAAGGCGACTCATACAATATGAATCGCCTCATTTTTATATTACTGAAGAAAAAAGTCTTTCAGTTACGTTTTTAAATGCAAAATACCCTTTTCAGTTACGATGCGTAGCAGAATAGTTGATACGCAACGCCCACGATTTACGCAACACCTCTTTAATATCAGTAATGTAACCCATCTGAGTGTACTGATCAGCCTTGATGGAAATCACCTGCTCAGCTTGGTTCATCATTCCCTGACGCTCAGCTGCCACGAAATCCATTACCTCGCGAGGTTCTGCATAACGGTCGTTAAGCTGGATACGAGTACCGCTACCCATCTGTGCACGCAAAGCATCGGTTGGAGGACCAACGTAGATGAATGATACGACAGACTTCTTTTCCAACTTCTCCAATTCTGTACCCTGAGGAACTGTGAACTTAACCTTAAGAGTAACCTCACGCATGGTGGTTACCATCATGAAGAAAAACAGAATGGTAAAAATCAAGTCAGGCAGAGATGATGTATTCATCTCAGGCATTTCGCGACTTTGTCTTCTCTTAAATCCTGCCATAGTTAGTTTCCTCCATAATTTTTAGGTTCGGCCTCAGAGATCTTCTGAGGATAATACTTACGTATCGCAACCTTCTCTTCTTCCTTCAGATTAGCATAGCTACGGCCAAACTTCTCCTTGGAAACCTCCTCGCGCAGCTCATTGTATGCAGCAACCAATTCGTTCTGAACCTGGAAATAGGCAGCATACGGAGTACCACGGTCGGTCTGAACAGAGATGACGTGCTTGTCAGTAATATAGCAACGGCCCAGAATGTCGATATCCACCTCATGTTTTTCAGGCAATGTAGGTGAATTTGCCTCATTCTTAATGAACTCCTTTGCTCGAGCACGCAGCTCGCTGACATCGATATATTCGTGGTTGCACATCAGATTACCTGCAGCATTGATACGCACGTTCAGTACGTTTCTTTCCTTTACATCGATTTGTGCATCCTCTTGATCAGGATCTGGTGGTTGGGGCAGACGACGGGCAAGACCCATGTCTGTATCCATTGATGTCGTAACCAAGAAGAAGATCAGCAACATAAAAGAAATATCTGCGGTAGAACTGGTGTTCAAACCCGGCATTTTCTTTTTCTTTCTTGCCATATCTCTTAAATCACTTTTTGATGTATATTACTTGCTTGCACTCTTAGCGAGAACACCTGTCATGCTGACAGCTACTGCGATAGCTGCAGCAACAATCAGGATACCAATAGAGACACAGAATGCGTCAACCACGGTAACCCAACCACCTGTTGTGACTGTACCATCGGAAGCTGTGAAGTCAGGTTCACCTAAACCAAGAACAACACCAACAACCAAAGAAGCAACCAACAGAATAATCGTAAACAAAGTGATCTTACCACCAGGAACACCTGTAGATGCAGCAGGATCGTTACCTTTGTTGCTGCGAATGCCACAGATGACACCCCAGATGGTCAGTATTGCTGTGGCGATGATCATGAGGTACATCAGCCACATCACTACGTCTGTCAAGATTGGTTCGTTGTGGTCACCTACAGGATTATTGTAGCCGATCGTCATGAAAAGAGCGAAGCAAACTACGATAATTCCAATGCAGATGTACAGAGCCATCTTGGAAATTTTCTCTATCTTCATAGATTTACTCTCCTACTATAAATCGGTTATAATTACTTCTTGCACTTGTCGGACTTAACGCACATGATAAGCAGTTCCTGTGCAGCCTCTTCCATGTTAGATGTCAAAGACTCTACCTTAGAGAGGATGTAGTTGTAGAATACCTGCAGAACCAATGCAACGATAATACCGAAGATAGTGGTAATCAAAGCAACCTTCATACCACCTGCAACAACGGTAGGACTGATGTCACCAGCACGCTGGATGTCATCGAATGCCATAACCATACCGATTACAGTTCCCAAGAATCCCA
>CAMKMK010000174.1 GCA_946413885.1 uncultured Prevotellaceae bacterium | reverse complement strand
GTGAAGCAACGCACAGGTAACGTCTCTGCTGGTACTTCCTCTTTCTCCATGATCGTGCTTGAGAAACCTCTCACCAAACCCTACGAGATGATTGATATGGTCACCACACCTGATGGAAGCCTTGTGGCTATGGTACATTGCAACAACTGTACTTCTGACATCAACGCATGGGTCAGGATTTTCCGCGAGTTCCAGGAATGGATGGGCATGCCTGTCATAGATATGGGGCAGCTGTACACTCAACTCTTCAACATCGCTCTTCAGGGCGATCCTGATTGTGGTGGCATCCTTTCCTACAACTATATCTCTGGTGAACCTGTTACTGGCCTTGCCGATGGCCGTCCCCTCTTCGTACGTTCTGCCAACGATAAGTTCACGCTGGCCAATTTCATGCGTGCTCACCTCTATGGAGCCATTAGTGTGCTGAAGTTTGGCAACGATATCCTGCTCAAGGAAGAAAAGGTTCGTGTTGACCGCATAACGGGGCATGGCGGCTACTTTACCACGCCAGGTGTTGGTCAACGCATGTTGGCTGCTGCTCTCAATTCTCCTATCTCCGTCATGGAGACAGCTGGCGAAGGAGGAGCATGGGGTATAGCCTTGCTGGCTGCTTATGTGGTGCGTAATGCTGACAAACTGTCTTTGGCCGACTATCTCGATCAGGTAGTCTTTGCCGGCAATGCAGGTACTGAGGTTTCGCCCACGCCTGAAGAGGTGGCAGGATTCAATGCATACCTCGAGAATTACAAGGCAGGACTACCCATCGAGCAAGCTGCCGTTCAGGCCAAAAAGTAGGTCTCGTTACCTCTACGTATACAAACATCTTTTTACCGCTATGGCTTCTCTCACGTCAAGAAAGGGAGGTCATAGCGATTTCTTTTGTACATAGCAGCACATTTCTTCGTACAAAAAGTGGAGATGAGGATTTTTTTTCATAACTTTGTGCAAAATTCAAAATACAAGGAAAATGAATGACATCAAGACAATGACTCGTGCAGCCGACAATATTCGTATCCTGGCTGCATCAATGGTAGAGAAAGCTAAGAGTGGGCACCCTGGCGGAGCTATGGGAGGAGCCGACTTCATCAATGTGTTATATAGTGAATTCCTCGAATACGATCCCTTGCAACCTGAGTGGATAGGACGCGACCGCTTCTTCCTCGATCCTGGTCACATGGCTCCCATGCTCTATGCTCAGTTGGCTCTGATTGGCAAATTCACGTTGGCAGAATTGCAGCAGCTGCGTCAATGGGGCTCTCCCACCCCTGGTCATCCTGAGGTTGACGTGTCGCGTGGCATCGAGAATAGTAGCGGCCCTCTGGGGCAAGGTCATGCCTATGCAGTAGGTGCAGCCATTGCTGCCAAGTTCCTGGCTGCCCACACAGGCAATCCCACTTTCTCTCAGGAGACCATCTATGCCTATATCAGCGACGGAGGCATACAGGAGGAGATTAGCCAGGGTACAGCCCGTATCGCTGGTCAATTGGGGCTCGACAACCTGATCATGTTCTACGACTCCAACGACATCCAGCTCTCCACAGAGACCAGCGTGGTGATGAACGAGGATACAGCCCTGAAGTTCCGCGCTGTGGGATGGGAAGTCTTCGAGATCAACGGCAATGATGTGGAGCAGATACGTGATGCCATCCGTCAGGCAAAGGCTGTTCAAGGCAAACCCTCCCTCATCATTGGCAAGTGCATAATGGGTAAGGGTGCCCTGCAAGCTGATGGAAGCAGTTACGAGCGTAATTGCAAGACTCATGGGGCTCCCCTTGGAGGCGATGCTTTCCGCAATACCGTCCAGAATCTGGGAGGCGATCCTGACGAACCTTTCCAGATCTTCCCTGAGGTTCAGGCTCTTTATGCGGCACGCATGCAGGATTTGCGCAGCATCGTTGCCGCCCGTCATCAGGAAGAGAATGCTTGGGCAGAATCCAACCCTGCAGGTGCAGAGCAGTTGAAGGCTTGGTTCAGCAAGAAGGCTCCTCAGGTGGATTGGAGTCAAGTGATCCAGAAGGATGGCGATGCCACCCGCAACGCAAGTGCTGCCTGTCTGGGTGTCCTGGCTGAGCAGGTACCTAATATGATATGTGCCAGCGCTGACCTCAGCAACAGCGACAAGACGGACGGATTCCTCAAGAAGACACGCAACATCACGCGTGACGACTTTGGAGGCAACTTCTTCCAAGCTGGTGTGGCTGAGCTCACGATGGCTTGCTGCTGCATGGGTATGGCACTTCACGGCGGAGTGATTGCTGCTTGCGGCACGTTCTTCGTCTTCAGCGACTACATGAAACCTGCTGTCCGCATGGCTGCCTTGATGGAACTTCCTGTCAAGTTCATCTGGTCGCACGATGCCTTCCGTGTTGGCGAGGATGGGCCTACGCATGAACCTGTAGAGCAGGAGGCCCAGATACGTCTTATGGAAAAACTTCGCAACCATAGTGGGAACAACAGCATGATTGTCTTGCGACCTGCTGACGCACAGGAGACTACCGTTGCTTACCAGATGGCGATGGAGAATACCTCATCCCCCACAGCCCTCATCCTCAGCCGTCAGGGCATCCAATCCCTCCCTGCTGGCAATGCTTACGAGGAGGCGCGTCGTGGTGCCTACGTGGTGGCAGGCAGCGATGACAATCCTGATGTAGTCATGGTGGCTTCTGGTTCTGAGGTCTCCACCCTTTGTGCCGGCGCAGAATTGCTTCGTCAGGAGGGCGTGAAGGTTCGCGTTGTCAGTGTTCCCAGCGAAGGCGTCTTCCGCAATCAGCCCCTCGAGTACCAGTTGAGTGTAGTGCCTGCTGGAAGCAAAGTGTTTGGCCTTACTGCTGGCTTGCCTGTCAATCTCCAGGCCTTCCTTATTGGCGCTGACCCCAAGAGCCGCATCTGGGGTCTGGAATCCTTTGGTTTCAGCGCACCTTACAAGGTTCTCGACGAGAAACTGGGTTACACAGCCCAGAATGTTTACAACCAGGTTAAGGAAATCCTGTAAACGAGGAAAAGCATTACTATGATTGGTTTAGCAAGCGACCACGCAGGGTTTCCCCTCAAGAAGTTCGTCCGTCAGTACCTTGAGGAGAACAACATCGACTATCGCGATTACGGCACATTTTCCGAAGAGAGTTGCGATTATGCGGATTATGCTCACCCTCTTGCCTATGCGATTGAGGCTGGGGATTGTTATCCTGGCATAGCCATCTGCGGAAGTGGAGAGGGCATCAGCATGACGCTCAACAAGCATCAGGGCATTCGTGCTGCCCTCTGCTGGATTCCTGAGATAGCCCGCCTTTCCCGTCTCCACAACGATGCCAATGTGCTGGTTCTGCCTGGCAGATTCATCTCACCTGAGGAGGCTCGCCCCATCCTCGACACCTTCCTCTCTACTGACTTTGAGGGAGGACGACACAAGCGCCGTATCGACAAGATGCCGCTTCAGAAGTCAGAATGAAGACAAAAAAAGTTTTACATATTCATAGCATCATCAGGAAATCATGAAAAGGATTTTGATAGTGCCTCTGCTTGCAGTCATGCTGTTCTCCAGTTGCAAGGAACGCTACTCGGAAGGTGAGAAGGTTGGAAACCTCATAGAGTTTACCAGGAAAGGCGTTATCTGGGATTCTTGGGAGGGTCGGCTCAACATGACCCAGACGGGAATGAACACCAGCGGCGAGCCCTTCAGCTTCTCGTTCGACAATGACCGCAGCGATCAGGACTCCCTCATCAACCTCCTCTATCAGGCGCAAGCCGAGGGATGGAAGGTGAAGATCAGATACCACGAGGTATGGGGCTTTCTCAACATCTTTTCCAACCGTGGAGAGACAGATTATTTCGTGGACGACGTGTACGTGATCGACAAGGATTTTGCCAACGCAGCCAAGCGATTCATGGGCGAGCGAAGCGGTCAAGTGATCGACACCATCTACGTGGTGATCGACAAGAATGAAGTCCGCCAGCAGCTTCAGAACAAATAGAAGAAACCCCTGACGACACCATGAGTCGAAAGAAGAAAAAATCTGACAACAGCCTGCAGATGTCCCTCTTTACGGAGAAGGACTTCGAGCAACTGTTGGCAGAGCAACAGGAAGCAGAGAACCCCAAGCCTGAGGAAGACGTGGTGGCAGAAACCCCAGAGCCTGAACCTCAGGAAGAGATTGTCTCCCCCATCCAAGACCTTGAGGCACCCAGCGAGCCAGAAACCCCTGAAGAGGAAATAACGGAAGTGGATCGTTCCGTTCTGGTCAAGAAAATGCAGGAAACGCTTCGCATCATGGAATACACCAGCCCCAACACCATCCGCCTCATCGCTCTGGAATCCTCCATCATCTACAAGAATGGCCTCCAGCTCAACCAGAAATACACCCTGAAGGCGCTTCCCAACAAACGGCTCAACTGGTACGAGTTCGTCGCCCTCTACTATTGCTCTTTTGCCCACGCTTTCCCCACCATGCTCGACAAAATCAACCAGCAATACATGGATTGTTATCAGGAAGCAGCCCAAATCTTCGAACTCTAATGCCTCTGCTTGGAAGCAGATAAAGAAAATCAGCGAAAGCAGACGGTTTTCCTGTTCCACTTCCGCTGACACACATCACTTCATTTCAGATTCGCGCTCCTTGCAATCCCCTATCCTACCTGTTCCTCAGTCCTGAAGTTATGGAAACACCTTAATGGGACAGTGGGACAGTGGGACGTTTTCTCACCCCACCCTTCCACAAAACCACGTAACTCATTGACTATCAGGGTAAATCAGAGTCTTCTGAGTAATCAGAGTCTTCCGAGTACTCCGAGTTCTCCGAGTAATCAGAGCCCAAAAAGAGAGCAAAAACCCGAAAAATCAGCCAAAACAACACGTCAAAACCGCAAAGACAACACGTTGAAATGTCAAAGACAACACGTTCTTCCTGCCAAAACAACACGTTCTCCCCTTCCTGCCTTTTGCAATAATGAGAGAAAAAGAAAAAAGCCAACTCTTCTCACGAAGAATCGGCTC